>JAURXG010000575.1 GCA_030654555.1 Aquabacterium sp. | reverse complement strand
TGTTGGTCTGGAAGGCGATGCCGTCGATGGTGCCGATGATGTCGGCAATGCGCTTGGACGAGTGGTTGATCTCGTCCATCGTGCGCACCACCTGGCTGACCACCTCGCCGCCGCGCTGGGCCACGCTGGACGCGCTGGCGGCCAGCTGGTTGGCCTGCGACGCCGCGTCGGCGCTCTGGCGCACGTTGGCGGTCAGCTCATCCAGCGAGCTGGCGGTCTGCTGCAGGTGGCTGGCGGCCTGCTCGGTGCGCTGGCTCAGGTCGGTGTTGCCCGAGGCCACCTCCGAGCTGGCCACCTGGATCGATTCGGCCGACTGCCGCACCTGCCCCACGATGCCGCGCAGCGCATCGCGCATGGCCGCCAGTGCCCGCTGCACGGTGCCGATCTCGTCGTCGCGGCCGGTGTCGACCTGCACGTCCAGGTCGCCTTCGCCGATGCGGCGCGCCACGCTGGCCAACTGGTCCATCGGCCTGCAGATCGATCGCACCAGCGCCACCGTGCCCAGCATCAGGCCCAGCGCGATGACGGTCATCACGCCGATCACCAGCCACACGGTGCGCATGCGATCGCTGGCGGAATCGGCACGCACCGCCGCCGAGCGTTCCTTCTGCAGGTCCACGTAGGCCTGCTGCGCGGTCAGGTAGGCGCTGACGGCGGGCTGCACCTCGCCGGCCACGCTGGCCTTGCCCGCAGTGGCGGCCTCGCGGGCGGCGATGTAGGCCTTGCGGGCCGCCGCGATGCGGTCGAGCGCCACGCGCTCAGCCGGATCGTGGGCCGCCGCGTCGACGCGTTGCTGGATCTGGCTGATGCTGGCCGTGGTGGCCGCGATCTCGGCCTTCATCGACGTGGCGAGCGCGGGGTCGCTGCTGCCGAGGCCGGCCATCACGCGCACGGCATTGGCCTGGGTCAGGCCGCGCCAGATGGCGGCGTCGAGCAGCTTGCTTTCACTGTCGCGCAGCACCTGGTCGGCGTGGGCGATCTGGCCGCTGGTGCGCACGGCCACCGTGCTGGCCATCACCAACAGCAGGCCGGTCACGACCAGCGAAGGCAGCCACAGCCGCGTGGCGATTTTGAGGGTCATGGCCGAGCTTTCAGGCAAGCGTGCAGGGAATGGAGGTCAGTCGGCCAGGTTGTCCATCAGCCCCATGTCGCTGCTGCTCATCAGGGCCTCGATGTCCATCAGGATCAGCATGCGGTCCTGCACGCTGCCGATGCCGGTGATGAACGAGGCGTCGATGGTGGCGTTGAGCTGCGGGGCGGGGCGGATCGCCTCGCCACCCAGCTCCAGCACGTCGGAGACCGAATCGACCACCGCACCCACCACCCGGCCGCGCACGTTGAGCACGATCACCACGGTGAAGTGGTTGTACTCGGCGCTGTCGCAGCCCAGCTTCAGGCGCAGGTCGACGATGGGCACGATCACGCCGCGCAGGTTGACCACGCCCTTGAGGAAGGCCGGCGCGTTGGCGATGCGCGTGGGCTGCTCGTAGGAGCGGATCTCCTGCACGCGCAGGATGTCGATGCCGTACTCCTCGGCACCCAGGCGGAAGGTCAGGTACTCGCCATGCGCGGCGGTCTGGGCGGCGGCGCGGCTGCCGGCAGCCTGGATGGCGCGGTTGGCTTCGTGGCGTGCCACCTGCGCGGCGTCGGTGATCATGTCCATGGTGGTGCTTGCTCCGGTGGGAGGATGGTGGTGCGGCGGGATGCCGTCAAACGGATATCGGCAGAAAAGGCGGCCGGTTGAGGGCCCGGCTGCAGGTTGGCGCGCGGCGCATCAGGCCGCCTGGATCTGGAAGCGCGCCACGATGTCGGTCAGCGCGCGGGCCT
>JAURXG010000570.1 GCA_030654555.1 Aquabacterium sp. | reverse complement strand
ACGCTCGGCTGGCGGACACCGGCAGAAGCATTCAATGAACTGCTACGCTCGACCGAGCAAAGCAGTGTTGCGACGACCAGTTGACTCCGGGCTGCGATCCACGGTCCGAGTGATGCACCAGGCTGCTGTCTCGCTCGGGCTGCCGGGCGTACAGCGCCTGCTCCAAGGCATCGAGGACGAAGTCCGTGGTCATCGAACTGCTCACGCGCCAGCCGACGATGCGCCGTGCGAACACGTCCACGACGAAGGCCACGTACAGCCAGCCCTGCCAGGTCGAGACGTAGGTGAAGTCCGATACCCACAGCTGGTTGGGCCGCTCGGCCCGGAACTGCCGGTTCACCTTGTCCAGCGGGCATGGCGCCTTGTTGTCGCTGATGGTGGTGCGCACCACCTTGCCGCGCCTGACGCCGCGCAGGCCCAGGCGACGCATCAGGCGCTCGACCGTGCAGCGCGCCACCTCGATGCCCTCGCGGTTCATCTGCTTCCAGACCTTGTCGGCACCGTAGACCTGCAGGTTGGCGTTCCACACTTGTTCGACCACCGGCATCAACGCCACATCGCGCTGT
Source organism: Aquabacterium sp. (assembly GCA_030654555.1). Taxonomy (GTDB): domain Bacteria; phylum Pseudomonadota; class Gammaproteobacteria; order Burkholderiales; family Burkholderiaceae_C; genus Pseudaquabacterium. The sequence continues at coordinate 22,412 of JAURXG010000570.1, read as the reverse complement.
GCCCTGGCGCTCAGCAGGGCCTGATCCCGGCACCGGGCAGCGTGCCGGCGATAGGCCGACGGGGCAATCTGCAGCACCGCGCAGATCGGCTCGACCCCATGGACCTTGCGGTGCTCATCGACGAGCCCGTACATCACCTCAGTCGGCGGTCGAGCTCCGCCTGGGCGAAAAACGCGCTGGCCAGCTTCAGGATCTCGTTGGCCCGGCGCAGTTCCTTGACCTCGCGCTCCAGGTCCTTGATGCGCTTGGCCTCGGCCGTGCTGACTCCCGGCCGGGCACCGGCATCAACCTCGGACTGCTTGACCCATTCCAGCAGCGTCTGCGGCACGCAGCCGATCTTCGGTGCGATCGACTCGATCGCTGCCCACAGCGACGGGTACTCCCCGCGGTGCTCCTGCACCAGCCGCACGGCCCTCTCACGGACCTCAGGTGAGAACTTGCTCGACTTCTTCATGGCTCCATCTTCTCAAGAGTTGGAGCCTCCTCGAAAGCCGGGGCGGTTCATGGTTGTGATCGCACCGAAGTCCAAGCCCACATCGGCCATCGAATTGTGCTCGAGCACTTCATGCGTCCGCTCAGTTTGAAGAGCCACGATCCATCGGCCTCGCTCCATCCGCAGCGTCACGTTCTTCAGCTCACCAACCGCCTGGCGGCTGTGGCGCAGCTTCACCACGCCGAGCTTGGGTAAGCTGACCGTGCCGTTGTTCGCGTCGTACCGACAGTCCTGAGGCAAGCGAAGTGTTTCCCTTTCACCCTTCTTCTTGAAACGCGGCGCGCCGAAGCGAGACGTGTACTTGCGATCCCAGGCGGCGCACAGGTCCTTGAGCGCCTGTTGCAGCGCCTGTGCAGGAGGCTCGGCTAACCACGGGTGCTGCACCTTGAGCGCAGGCAACCGAGCGCTCAGGGTGGCGTAGCCAGGCCGCTTGCGGCCGGCGGCCATCTCGGCAAACTGATACGCCAGTGCCTCGTTGAAGACGAAGCGCCGGCAGCCTACCCACCGGCGCAACAACGCTTCGCGCTTGGGCTTCAGGCGCATTGCGTATTGAAAGCCTTGACGGACCAGCATGACTTCAGAGAAGACGCCCCGTAGAGGACTGTGTTTATATCCAGTTATGACGGTGCGCGTCAAGAAGGCCCGCCACAGCAGCCACTCGTTTGGCGATCACTGCAATTCCTGGGACTCAGGATCCGGTGCCAGCACCGGCCTTCAGTCCGGGCGTTCGCTGGAGTAGTCGACGCGGCGGTAGCGGTCCATCACCCGCATCTCGACCACGCCGAGCCACTTGGCCACCAGGTCCGGTGACTTGCCGCGGCGCAGCTGGCGCAGCGCAAAGGTGTGGCGCAGGCGGTAAGCACCACCTTCGACCAGACTCTTGTCGATGCCGGAGGCTTCGAGGACCGATTTGACGGCGTCATAGTGGGTCACCTTGCCCCACTGCTTGCCCGAACGCGTCGCGGGAAACAGGAAGTCGCCAGCGAGCCCCTGCTCCTTGCGCACCTGCTGCCAGTAGGCCAGCACGCGACCGGCCCACTTGATGATCGGGGCTTCGCGCTCCGGGCTGTCGCCATGCGCAGGCACGTGCACCGTGCTGGGCACGCCCTTCTCGTCACCGGTGCGCATCACTGGGGATGTTAGGCGGAGCACCCGAACGTCTGCAGGGGTCAGCCCTGAGCCGAGATGCAGCGCGACGGCTGTCCGATTGCGCAGTTCCTGCCAGGTGATGTCGGCGCCGCGCCGCCCTGAGCGGGGCAGGCCGGCAGACAGGTAGTTGACGAGGACGCGGGCCTCGGTGGGGGCCAGGTAGTTGGGCAGCGTGTCGCGCCGGTTCGCGTTGGCGTAGAGCCAGTCCTCACGGGATTGCAGCAGCGTAGTGGCCGAGCGGTTCGGGGAAGGGGACGCCACGGCGCGCGCGCGAACCTCGAGCACGCCATCGATGAGCGTCAACAGGCGCCACGCGTGGCGCGGCGTGAACTTGCCGGCCTCTTTGAGGCGGCTGGGCTTCGCGCGCGCCGCCGAATTCGGCTCGAGCCGGCTGTTGATGAAGGCTCCGAGGTCTGCCTCGGTGATGCTGTCCAGACTCACCACGGGCGACTGGCTCAGACACCACTCGGCGAACGCCTGCCAAAGGACCGTATAGGCCCGGACGGAGGAGGCCAGCGTGATCTTGCGCGAGGCCGCCGTGCGCTGGTGCGCGAGCCACTGATCGAACGCCCGTTGAAAGGCCCGCGCTTGTTCGGCCGGGTCGGCATCGTCGAATAGATCGAGGGTCTGGGAGTGCATAGGAGTCGATCCTAAAACCGAACCAACGGCGCCGGGCGTTTGCCACCAAGTATGACGCACTCCGCAAGTTCCGAGCACATCGCCGACACGCAGGCCAAGAACAGGGCAGACGGCAGCGCCGTTGGTTCGGTTTTGCAGCTACTTAGGCGGCCACCACGGGACCCTCGTGGTGATGCACCGCAAAGTGGGAATGGAAGGCCCCCCCTTTGGGGGGCAACCATGATCTCGCTCCTTTGGGCGATAGGTGCGCCACCCGTCCCCTGTGAAGATGGGCGTCCTGAGCGCTTGCGATGGCTGCGAGCTGTAGAAGATTTGCAGCGGCTGTCTCGAACCGCCGGGTTCCAGTGCAGAAGGAACGAGGAAACTCTGCGTTCACCGAAGCGCGATTGGAGATTGCGGCGATCTGCGTATCTCTTACAGGAGGGCTTGACGGAGCGCAGACGACGTGCACTCTGGTGCATGGACAACAGGCAAACACGAACCGGTCGACACACCGCTGCAGCAGGCAAACGGGTCAACCCCAGGACGACAGGAAACATGAGCGAGCAGGGCAGGGCCACGGAGGGACCGCAGGTCGACGTCTCGGGCAAAGCGCAAGGCTGGGAGTACTCCCCCGACGCCGGCGAGACGGCCCGCGCGATGACCGCCAATGCAGTGGTTTCGGCCGTTGCCAACGTTCCCCTGCTGCTGGCCGCTGTGGCTCTGGTGGTCTACATGGCGTTCGAGGCGGGGTTGAGCACGCCGGGAGCGGTCTTCGGTGCGCTCGGCTTGGCGGCATCGGGCTGGCGGTGGTCGATGAGCAAGCGCTACCGCGTGCACGAACCCTTCGACGAAGCGACGGCGCGGTCGGCGCGACGGGAGGTCGAGCTCAACGCGGGCCTGTCTGGCCTCATGTGGGGCTTCGGTGCGCTGGCGATCTACCCCCATCTCAAGGAGGTCTCGCAGATCGCTTATCCGATGCTGCTTGCCGGATCGGCCGGCGTGGCGGCCCTGTATGCCCCGTTGGCAGGGCGCGCGTACCTCTACATGATCGTGCCGCAGGTCGCATCGCTGGTCATCGCTCATCTTGCCTTCGACGGCCTGCGTTCGATCGGACTCGCTGCCATCGTGGCCGGGTTCGGCTTCACGATGCACCGGTCGGCTCAGCTGTCAAAGGCGGCCGGCGAACGGCTCGCGAGGGCATTGCTTGAGCGCGATCGCCTGCGGGCTGACCACGCGCGCCTGGCTGAACTCGAACTCACCGAAGCCAAGCTGGCGGCCGAGTCCGCCCGCAACGAGGCGGCAGCCACTCGGGACCTGTTCATTGCCAAGGTCTCACACGAGTTCCGCACGCCCTTGCAGACCATCGTCGCCCTGGCCGACCTGCTCGCGCTCAAGACCTCTGACGAGAGATCCAAAGGACTGCAGGAGCCGGTCCAGCGGCTGTCACGGGCGGCTGATCAGCTCATGCACCAGGCCAATGACCTGGCCGCCTTCGTGCGAGCCAATCAGGCCGCCGGCTACGAAATCCGTGAGCGACCTGTGCGGCTGGACGACGTTGTGGCCGCGTCGATCACCGAACTCCGGGAACTGGCCAACCGCAAGGGTGTCGAGGTGCGCGTCACCGTCCCGGCCATCTCGCTGCATGCCGACGACATGCGCCTGCAGCAGATCATCGGGAACCTGGTGAGCAATGCGGTCAAGTACACGAACCGTGGCCACATCGAGATCCACGCTGACGTGGAGGGCAACGGGCCCCACACAATGACTCTGTGGGTGAGCGACACCGGCAGCGGCATCGCTGAAGAGGTCCTGCCGAGTGTCTTCGACCCGTGGTTTCGCGGCACGCGCGAAGCGAGAGGCCTGGGGCTCGGCCTGTCGATCGTGCGGTCCCTGGTGGCGCAGCTCGGCGGGACGGCGGAAATCAAGTCGGAGAAGGGGCAGGGCACCAGGGCCACCGTGCGCATTCCGGTGAAGGTCCTGGACCAGCAACCGAACCGGCCGCTGGCTGGATCGGCCAGCCTGTCGGGCCTGCACCTCCTCGTCGTCGACGACGAAGACTCCGTTCGCAGCGCCGTGGCGGATCTGCTGCGCGCCAAGGGGGCGGAGTGTGTGGAAGCGCCTGGCACGGACGAAGCGCTACATGAGCTCAGCTCGCGGACCTTCGAGGTGGCGCTCGTGGACATCCAGATGCCGGGTTCGGACGGCTACGAACTTGCCCGGCGGCTGAGGGCTCGCTACCCGGAATGCGAAACCAGGCTGATAGCCATGAGCGCTTTCGGGCTGGCGGATGAGCACGCCCGTCTCTTCGATGCGTACGTCGCCAAGCCGTCCAAGGCCGACACGATGGTCAGCACGATCATCCAAGCTTTGGCGCGGGACGGTGCCGCTTTCAAGTCGGCGAGCCCCAGCGGCTCGACGGGAACATCAGGGTCCGACTGACGGGCCGCTGGCTCGGCACGTCGGGCGACGCTAGTCAGCCCGGAAAGCCGGAAGGACATCGTCGACGGACACCGTGCGCAGATCGCCCACCAGCCTGCCCTGCACATCGGTGATCACCAGGCCCCTCTTCGCAGCCTCCCGACAGAGAGCTTCAAGCCGAGGGTCTGCGAAGCTGGCCGGCGGGTCATAGGCCTGCAGTTGCAGCCCGGCGACCGCGAGGAGTCCGTCGGCGCTGGGCTGGTCTCGATGTCCGGAAGGACCACATAGGCCGGCGAGCGCAGTTCGCAACGGTGATGTTCGGGGCTTCATGGCGCAGCAGGTGCGGGGCCCCCCCATCGTGCGTCCCTCTCCGCCACCGCGCAACTCGAAACCCCGGTCCAACCCCCCGCCAAAACCGCCCGTCAACGTCAGTTCAGCGGCTGCTCCGCATTGCGCCCCAGAAACTCAAGCGGCTCCTCTTCTAGCGCGCGCAGCGCCTCGGCCAGGGCCTGCTGGTCGGTCTCGAAGTGCTCGTCCCACACGTGCGAGGTGTTCTCGGCGTCGACGATTTCCAGGATCCACCGGGTGTCGGAATCGCCGTAGATGTCCACCCGCACCGTGACGCCGTTGCGCGTGACGTACTGGCTGAGCGGCGACTCGATGAAGTCAGGCTCGTCGTCATCTACGGCCATGTCGTGCTCCTCCTCGTCATCGTCCTGCGCGGACCGAATCTTCCTCGACATGACAGTCGCCATCGTCTCCAGGCGCTGACCGCGCGAGCGCTTGCATGACTGCACGGCCTTGTTGATCTGCTCGTCGGCGACGATGGTCATCTGCTGGAGGTTGCGCAGCAGCCCCTTGAGCTCCTGGTCCGGGGCTGCCTTCGTGTCGTCGGCGAGGAGTCCGGAGGCCCCCTCGAACATCGCATGCAGCTCGGCGAGGGCCACCACGGCCTCATGCGCCTTCTGCGGCAGCAGCATCTCGTCGTCGGTGCCGAACAAGCCGTCAACGAAGCCCTTGAGTTCCTGCGCGCGCATGCGGGCAAGTTCAATCAGGGCCTGGCGCGTCGGCAGGACCTCGAATCGCGGCAGCCGGAACGGCGTGCGCGCGTTCTGGTGTTCCGACAGTCGGTTCCACAGGCCGTGCACGATGACCTGCATCACCTCCTCGACCTCGTCAGCCGAGGCGAACTCGGGCAAGTCGCCGCCCCAGGCCCGCGCCAGCGGCGTCATTGGCGAGACCTCCATCCGCGGGCTGGCGATCGCGCCCAGCAGGAGGGTGCGCAGCTCATGCAGCGGCGTCGGGCAGCGGTGGCGCGCCAGCATGGCCTGAACGTCCTTGTCGGTCGGTATGCCGCGGCCTGGAGGGGATTTTGTAGAGCTCATGAACGGGAGAGTTGATCAGGGGTTCTGGCGACGATGCCTGGTGCCGTCCCAGCGCATGCGCCGGCGCGGCATCACATTCACGGCGTTTGCTGCGCCACGTGCTTGACGCGAAGGATCTCGACGGTGCGCGACGCTTCGAGCACCCGGTAAAAGGCAATGTAGTTCGGATGCAGCACGAGCTCGCGAACGCCGGCCGGCAGCCCGGGCCTGCCCATATGACCGAGCAGCGGGTGGTACGCCAGCGGCTGCATCTTCTCGCGCAACTTCTTGCCGAACGTCCGCGCGCGGCTGGGGTTGTCCTGAGCGATGTACCGAACAATGCTGCGCAGATCCTCCAAAGCCTTGGGTCGCCATGCAATGCGGTAGCCAGCCCCCGCCATCAATCAACGAGCTCCGGCCGCCATGTCCGCACTATGGCCTTGAACTCGGCCTCGTAGCCCAAGCTGTCGAGGTAGCGGTGGATCCGGTCGATCAAACCAGACACCTTCGTCATGTCGGCCACGACGGCTATGTCCAGCGACCACAACGAGTTCAGATCGAAAGCACCGCAGTTGTCGGAGTTCCAGCAGGCCAGCAGAAAGCCCGTCTCTCAGCGACTCGGGCTGGCTCTGGCCGGTGTCTTGCCGTGTGTGCGCCATCATGCGTTCGAGCGCGCCCAATTCGTAGGCAGTCACTTGGCCCGCCTCGCACTCACCGGCAGCGGCAAGCATCGCCTGGGCGGTGCCGAGATGGGGCTGCCGTGGCGTCGTGCTCACGCGCCCTTCCTTCGTGCGGGCCCGGCGCGCTGGTTCTCGATCGCGTCGATTTCTGCGTCCATCGCGGCCATTACCTCATCATGCGGGATGTTCGAGCGCGGATCGTCGAGCGATTCCTGGATCTCGGCGGCCAGCCACCGGTTGTGGGCAGCGGCCTGGTGGGCGGTACGCATCGCCTCGGCCTGGCTGGACCGGCTACGGCTCATATCCTTCTCGTCGGGGTTCCAGTCGGTGGCATCCAGTTGAGCCACGGCGATGCCGACTTCGCGAAGCAGGATCATGGCCGAGGCCAGGTTGCCGAAGCGGCGAGGCTCGGTGCTGCGCGCCTTGGCCAGCACGGCATCCTGGCCGCTGCGGGTGGCGATCCGCAGCATGAAGGCGCCTCCCTGACCCTTGAGCGTAACGCCGGCAACGCCGCCGGCAGCAGCGGTGGCGCGCAGTTGTTCCAAGGTCATGCTGAGCATAGGATAGATTACATTGGAGATGGAAGCATTGTGCATGCTTGACAGAACATCTGCAATGGTCGCGAGCGGGCTGTTACGTATTCGGAGAGAACTCCGAGGGGGCCCGCCGCCAGTTCTGCTGCGACTGCGCTCTCGAACCGAAGGTTCTGACGGCGGCCAAGCAGATTGCCCGCTCGCTCGGGCGCCAGTGCTGAAGTCGGTGGGCGGTAGGCTGCCGCCTGGTACAGGTTCCCGAGGTGGCGCAGGGCCATGCCGGGCCGGCGCGACTCGGTCGAACGCAAGGGCGCTCGGGGACTGAGCGCATGCCGCTGGAGCGCTCCCAGGCGCGGGGGGCGCTGGCGGCGGCCGCCAAGGGCTGGAGGCGCGTGCGCTCGGCCAAAACACGACACTACTACTTGGCCCGTACACCCTTAACCGCGACGATATTGCTTATGTCAACTACGCTGCGCGATCGAACGGCAGCGCCCCGACGCTGAGCGGCCCTCCACAATGCTGACCTGGGCGGCTCTGGACGGCCACTTGGAGTCATACGATCGGCCACGAGATCGCCGTGCCAATGGCCGGTCCCAAAGTACAGCGTCCGTAGGCCGACGACAGTTCGAACGCGGCCATTTTCCAAGGCAGTCGCTGACGGTCTTGCGCTGTCGGTCGGCACCCTATGCAGCCGTACGGCCGCAACTCGATCTGCAGTCCAGGCGCTGCCGATCCAGCGCCGGCACACAGCCGGCTCATGTCGCCCAAAGGCAGGGGTCCACGTCGGGAAGAACCGAGCCGGCGGCCTGCTGCCTGCTCAGGCCGGCTTGAGTTGCTGAAGCAGCGTCGGCACCAGTTCGCTCACGGTCGGATGAATGTGCACGGCCCGCGAGATGACTGTGTACGGCTGGTCGGCCGCCATGATGTCGAGCAGCGAATGCACCACCTCGTCGCCGTTCATGCCGAGGATGGCCGCACCCATGATGCGCTGCGTATCGGCGTCGACCAGCACCTTCATGAAACCCTGGGTCTCGCCGGCTTCGCGCGCGCGGCCGACGCGCTGCATGGGCATCTTCGCGCGCAGCACACGCTTGCCGCTGGCCAGGGCTTCGGTCTCCGTCATGCCGACGCGGCCGAGAGCCGGGTCGATGAAGAGCGCGTAGCACGGGATGCGATCGCTGATGCGGCGCGGGTCGCCGTCGAACAGGTTCGCAACCACGATCTCGTGGTCGTTCCATGAGGTGTGCGTGAACGCACCCCGCCCGTTGCAGTCGCCCACAGCCCAGACGCCGTCGGCGCTGGTGCGGCACTGATCGTCGACCTCGACGTAGCCGCGAGCGTCGGTGCGGATGCCGGCCAGATCAAGCCCCAGGCCGTCGGTGTTGGGCTGGCGGCCGACCGCCAGCAGCACATGGCTGCCGGTGATGCCCTCGCCATCGCCGCAGGCGGCACCGACCACGATGCGCTCGCCCGCCGGTGACACCGACAGGCACTCGGCACCCAGTTCGATGCGCACGCCCTCGGCCTCGAGGATCGCGCGGATGCCGTCGGACACGTCCTCGTCCTCGCGCGGCAACAGGCGCGCGGAACGCTCGACCACCGTGACGGCGGCACCCAGCCGGCGCATCAGCTGCGCGAACTCCAGGCCGATGTAGCTGCCGCCGACGATCACCAGATGCTCGGGCACGGCGTCCAGTTCCATAACCGACACGTTGTCCAGCGTCGTCACGGTGTCGATGCCCGACAGCGCGGGGCGCACCGCGCGCCCACCGACATTGAGGAAGATGCGCGGCGCGCTCAGGCGGCGCCCGCCCACCGCCAGCGTGCCCGGGCCGACGAACGACGCATCGCCGACGATGACCTCGGTGCCCTTCAAGCCGCGCATCCAGGCTTCCACGCCCTCACGCGACTTCACCACAATCGCGTCCTTGCGCGCCATCACCCGGGCCATGTCCACGCGCAGGTCCGCCACGTCGAAACCGAATTCCGCGCCGCGCTGCGCGAGCCGGATGGCGCGCGCGCTGGCCACCAGCGTCTTGGTTGGGACACAACCGACGTTGACGCAGGTGCCGCCGAAGTGATGGCGCTCGATGACGGCCGTCTTCAGCCCTTCTCGGCTGCAGCGGGCGGCGATGGCCGGCCCGGCCTGGCCGGCGCCGACGATGATGGCGTCGAAGTTCTCGGTGTCCATGGTCGCACTCGCAGCAGTGGGTCGAGCCAGCAGTATGGGTCGGTGGACAGGGATCAGGCCAGCTGACCGTGTGGAAGCCAGCGCCATGGGCGCCGGATGCCGGTCGCGCAGCCGGTGCCCCTCGCGGCGCCAGATACAGTCTCGCCATGCATGAGGATCAGAGTCTTCGCTGGGTCCGGAGCCGGGGTGAAGCCCATGAGGCGGATCGCCAGCGGGCATCCGCACCAGCCGAACGCATGGGCGAATCACGACCGTGACAGACGTCTTGCATTGGGACCTGCTGCTGCGCGGTGCCGTGGGCGGCGTGCTGCTGTTTCATGCAGCGAACCTGATGGGCCGCGGGCCGCGGCCTGCCGTGCGCGCCGCGTTGTGGGTCTTCACGCTGTCTCTGGTGGCCTACCTGTTCTGCCAGCGCACCGCCTTGCTGGTGCAGGTCCCTCGCCCCTTGGTCTGGGGCGTGCTCGCGCTGTGCACCAGCTCGACGGCCTGGCTCTGGCTGGCCGCCCGCGGGCTGTTCGACGACCGTTTCCGCTGGGACTGGCCATTCCTTGCAGCCGGCGCCGGCATGGTGGCGCTGGGCCTGTCCGCCCATGCGCCGCGCCTCGAGGCCATGCTGGCCGGCGGTGCGGACCCTGGTCCCGGGTCGTTGACGGCGGTGCATGCCGTTGCGATGGTGGCCTTCACCGCGGCAGCGGTGTGGGAGGTGCTGCGCGGCTGGCGCGACGACCTGGTTGAACCTCGGCGCGTGGCCCGGCGCTGGGTCGCCCTCGGCATCGGCCTGTACGCCGCGATCGCGCTGGCCGTCGAACTGGCCGTGCGCGATCGCCCGGTGGGCCTGCTGCTGCCGGCATTGCACGTGGCGGGCATCGGCCTGGTGGCGCTGGCGCTGGCGCTGCTCGTCGCGCGCCGGTCGCTCGACGCGGTCCTCGGGCTGCTGCCCGTCGTGGCCGACCCAGATCGCGCCGCAGAGTCGCCCTCCACCGTGGCACCGGCGCCGCAGGTGGCGCCCGAAGAGAGCCCGGCCCTCAAGCGGCTGCGCCAGGCCATGACCGAGCAGCACGCCTACCGCCGCGAGGGCCTGAGCGTGGCGGCCCTGGCTGCCGACCTGGGGATGGGCGAAGCGGCGCTGCGCGCCCTGATCAACCAGCAACTCGGTTACCGCAACTTCAACGACTTCCTGCACTACCACCGGCTGCAGGAGGCAGCGGCGCGGCTGGCCAGCGAAGACCTGCCGATCCTCAGCATCGCGCTGGACTGCGGCTACGGGTCGATCGGACCGTTCAACCGGGCGTTTCGCCAGCGCTTCGGCATGACCCCCACTGAGTACCGCGCCAGCATGCGCCTGGCGCAGCCGCGGTCACCCGGCTGACGGCGCAGCGGTTTTCGGCGCTGTCTGACGAGGAATCGGCCAGACATCGCGACGAATCGGCAAGACCGCCGGCGCGCCGGCACCGAGCATGAGGCTCTTCCATCCGACCGGAGCCTCCCATGCAAGACCCGCCGCTGCCGCCCTCCCTGGCCCACATGGCACTGACCGTGCTGATGTCCGACTTCCTGCGTTATGCCCTCGCCGCGGGTGCGGTGTGGCTCGTCGTCAACGTGCTGCTGCGCCGCCGCCTGGCCGGCCGGTGCATCCTCGGCGCCGTGCCCGCGCCAGGTCAGGTGCGCCGCGAGATCGCCTACTCGCTCTCGACGGTGTTGATCTTCGCGGCCAACGGGCTGCTGCTCTGGCTGCTGATCGCCAATGGCACGGTCGAGGTCTATCCGGACGTGGCGCGCCGCGGCTGGGCCTGGTGGTGGGCCAGCCTCGTGCTGATCATCGTCGCCCACGACGCCTGGTTCTACTGGACGCACCGCATGCTGCATAACCGGCGCTGGTTTCGCGCCGTGCACGGGCGTCACCACGCCTCGCTGCACCCGACCCCATGGGCGGCCTATGCCTTCCATCCGGTCGAGGCGCTGGTGCAGGCCGTGTTCCTGCCGCTGTTCCTGCCCGTGGTGCCGGTGCACGCCGGTGTGCTCGGGATCTTCCTGCTGCACATGATCCTGCGCAACGCGATCGGCCACTGTGCGCACGAGCTGTTCCCCTGGCGCTGGACGCCGCGCGGTTGGCTGGCCTGGATCACACCGGTCAGCCACCACCACTTCCACCATGCACGCAACCGCGGCAACTATGGCCTGTACTTCACCTGGTGGGATCGCTGGTGCGGGACCGAAGACCCGGAGTACCTGCGCTACGGTGACGAGCGATTCGCTGCTGCTGTTCGCCGCGAGGCTGCGGCGTGAAGGCGGCCGCACTCTGGATGGCAGTGATGGCGACGGCTTCATCCGCGGCCGAACCGGGGCGTGGTCTGCAGGGCGAGTGGTGGACGCCGGGCTTCAATGCCCGGGTGCGCATCGAGGCCTGCGGCGCCGATGCGGTGTGCGGGCGCATCGCCTGGCTGTGGGACGACAAGCCCCAGGGCATCGCTGACAAGACCCCTCTGGTCGGCAAGCTGGTCATCGACCAGATGAAGCCGTCGGAGCCAGACCAATGGAACGGCGGGCGACTCTACAACCCGGAGGACAGCCGCGACTACAAGGGGTCGCTGCACCTGCGCTCGGACTCGACCCTGGTCGTCAGCGGCTGCGTGCTGTTTGTTTGCCAGACCCAGGTCTGGCGACGCGCCGACCCGGGACGGTGCCCGCCGGTGGCGCCGCCCTGATCAGCGGCCCACTCTCATCGACCGGTTTTGCTGGACCCCCAACCCCATTGGTCCATCAAGCGCTGGTCGCGTGCGCTCTCCGCCTCGATCGAGTCCTTCGGCAGTTGCTTGAGGCAATCTTCCAGCGTCTGAGGATCCGGCTTCTCGACAGGCCTGGCCTGGACTTGCATGCGAGCTGACTTGCCATCCCACGCGAACGGATTGTTGAATGCCGGTGGGTCGGGCAGGCAGTCGTCCTTGTAGAGCGGGGGGCCGTCCGACGCGAACGGCGAGAACGAGATGGTCTTCTCGAAGACCAAGGGCTTGCCGGTCGGCGTGGGCGGCCATTGCGGCATGCTGCCGATGGCCTGGCGGGCCAGTCGCTCGGCAACAGCCGATGTAGACCACAGCGTTTCCAGTCGGGTCAAGCTGCCATCGGGCGCGATCTCGATCCGGAACCGGACCATGCCCTGGTCTGGGCCTTCGACCGCTGTGTCCATCATGCTGCGGACCTGCTGACCCCAGGTGTGGCGGTAGCCCTTGCTGTTCTTGAGCTTGTACGTCGAGGCGAAGGCCCATTCTTCTGCCGTGGGCGTCGATGGCGCAGCCATGGATGCAGGCTGGCGTGGCATGACCGACTCGGCAACCATGGGGACCTCCGACACGGGGAGGGGCGGAAGCGGCACGGTTGGGGCATCCGCGGCACGTGTCGAAAGCTTGGCCTCCGGCGTGGACTTCTCCGGCTTGGGCGGCCGGAGGATCAGCACCGTGACCTGTTGTTCGCGCGCCGGTGGTCGCCGCTAGTCCGTTAACGCGGAGATGTTCGTGAAGGCCAGTCCCAATACCAACACATGCAAGGCCAGCGAGATGGCCAGGCCAACAACGGGTCGGACGCCGGCGTAGGGCACGGCTGGGCTGCGCAAGGCCACGGTCACGACTGGCCCCGCCGATGATCAGGCAGCCACCGGTCAGTCGAGTCCCGCAGATCCTGAGTCAAGACACGTATGCGCTGCGCCAGCCAACCCACCCTTCAGCTCTTCTTGCTCGCCTGCGCGTAGGCTTCCATGCCGCCACGCGCCTTCCACTCGTTGAAGCCGCCGTACAACAGGCGCACGTTTTCGAAGCCGTCCATGCGCAATGCCATCGCCACCTGGGCGGCAAACGAACTGGTGTTGCAGTAGACGAGGATGGTCTTGTCCCTGGGCAGCTTGGCGCGTTGCGCAAAGACCTGGCGCCACTCGATGTTCGAGGCGCCGGGCACATGCTCCTTGGCGAACTGGCCCGCGTCGCGCACATCGAGCACGAAGAACTTCTTGTAGTCCTCGGCCGGAATCTGCGCGGGCAGGATCGTGCCGGCGTTGGCGTCGACGAAGTCGAAGTAGCCATCGATCGCGTTGAGGGTGGCCTTGTCGGCCTGGGCCTGCGCGGCCATGGGGAGACAAACGGCGGCGGCCAGCGCCACGGTCAGTGCGAGTCGAAGTCGGAACATGGAGGTCTCCAGAGTTTGTGATTCTTTGATGCGTGCCGGTCAGGCTTGGCCATCAGGCCTCTTCGACCCAACTGTCCACCGTGTCGGCACCGTCCAGCCAATGCACCACTTCGGCGGCCATGGGATGGTTCACAGCGAGGTAGCGCTGGCGCAGCCGCTGGCGTTCGTCGCCCAGCCGGTCGAGCCCCACGTCCTGCAGGGCGTGCAGGTCTTCTTCGAGCATCGGCGCCAATTCGTCACCCGCCAAGGCGCGCGCGGCTTCGCGGAAGGCGCGCATGTAGGCATAGGCCAGACCGTCCCGGTAGCTGGCCACCAGCGTGGCGGCGGGGATCAGGCTCAGTTGCGGCTGCATGGCCGGGTTGATGGCATGCGCCGCCAGGTGGGGCCCGATCGCACTCGGGCGCCCGGTGAAGCCGCGCAGGTGCAGGAAGCGCGACATCTGCGGCCCGTCGTTGACCGGGTAGTTGTCCCACAGCGTCGGTTTGCGCCTCAGCGACTCGGCCACGCGCGCCAGGTGGCCAGGACTGAACTCTCTCGCGCAGATCTCTTCGCCTGTCCAATAGACACCGACACGAGGATCGAGCCTGCGCCCGAGATCTTCGAGGTAGCCCGACGGGCGCTGGCTGAAGACGACGTCCAGCATCCTGTCGTCTGAATAGTAGGTCGGGCACATCACGACCCGGCTGGCGTGGGTGGTGGCCAGCGCGGCGTGCACGATCTCGGCCTCCCGGGCCGCGAGGTCCGGCACATCGCCACGTGTGTCGTCGAAGAGGATCGCGAGATCGTCGATGCCGATCTCGTCGAGTGCCCGCAGCTTCGCTGCGAAGTCGGCCTTCGCGGCACCGGCGTAGTCGCGGTACAGCTCGTAGGGGCTGAGCCCGATACCGAAGCGCATGCCCAGGCTGCGGCAATGCGCTGACAATTCGGCCAGTTCGGCGAAGGCAGCCGCCGGGTGCGGCTCGCGCCAGCGGCGCCGCAGGAAGGCATCCGCCTTCGGCGCGTGGTGGAACCAAGAAAAGCCGAGTTCGCGCAGCTGCGTCAGCACACGCTTGCGATCCTTGTGGCACCACGGCTTGCCGAAGTAACCCTCGATGACACCCAGCTCTGGGACCATGTGCGCGGCCTTCATGGTCTAGAAGACGAGAATCTTGTCGGCTTCGACGGTCCAGTCGGCCAGCTGAGCCAGGGTGCTGCGACGGGCGCCTTCGATGACCTCGTCCTCGCGCAGGCCGCGCGCGTCCATGCAGGTGCCGCACAGCGCCACCTCGCCCTTGCGCATCACCTTGCCGAGCATCAGCTGCACGTTGTAGTAGCCCTCGGGCACCTTCTGGCCGCTCTTGGCGCAGGCCACCGCGTCGGCCATCAGGAACAGCCTGACTTGCTGGTCGTCCTTGCCCGCTACCGCAGCCGCCAGGCGCAGCGCGTTGTAGGCACGTTCGTTCCCGTAGGGTGCGTCGTTAAGGATGAACAGAGTGGAGGCCATGGCGGTTCCTTGGTTGTTCAGGGGCTTGTTTCAGGCACGTTGGACGGGCAGGCCCGCCGCCTGCCATTCGCTGACGCCATCGAAGGTCTTGCGGGCGCGGTAGCCGCGTGCCTGCAGCAACTTCACCGCCTCGTCGGACATCAGGCAGAACGGGCCGCGGCAGTAGGCGACGATCTCCACGTCACTCGGCAGCTCCGCCAACCGCTGTGCCAATTCAGGCAGCGGCATCGAGCGCGCGTAGGGCAGGTGGGCGGTGTCGTACTCCTCCTGCGGCCGCACGTCGAGCACGAGCACCTCGCCGCGCTTGGCCTGCGCGAGCAACTCCTTGCGGCCGACACTGGCCAGCCGGTCGGGCTCGGCCATCATCTGCTGCAGCGCCAGGCGCAGTTCCAGCAGGTGCTCTTCGGCCACCTGGCGCAGCGTCACGCCCAGGTGCGCCACGTCCTTGCCGCTCAACCGGTAGATCATGCGCTTGCCCTCGCGGCGGCTCTGCACCAGCCGTGCTTCCTTCAGCGCCTTCAGGTGCGCACTGGCCAGCTTGACGTCGATGCCGACCTCGGCGGCCACGGACTCGACCGCCTTTTCGCCCTGGGCCAGCATCTCCAGCATCTCCAGCCGCTTCGGGCTGGCCAGGGCCTTGCCCACGCGGGCGACCTGTTCGTAAAGAAGGTCCTTGAGCGTTCGGTTGTCCATGATGTACATTCTAACGGTCGTTGGTATTAAAGGTAAATAGCCTGTCTGCCACCTCAGCGCCCGGCCCCCAGGAGACAGCCATGGATCTCGAAAAGCTCGTCCTTGCCCACGAACCCGCCATTCGGCTGGGTTTCTTCGTGGGTGTCTTCGCAATCGTGGCGCTGTGGGAGTTGGCCGCCCCGCGCCGTGCGCTGACAGTGTCCAAGGCCTTGCGCTGGGGCAGCAACCTAGGCCTGGTGGCGCTGAACACGCTCGTGCTGCGGCTCCTCTTCCCGCTGGCAGCGGCAGGCGTCGCCGCTTTCGGGGTGGCCAACGGCTGGGGCCTGCTCAACCACTTCGAGGTGCCGTTCTGGCTGGCCGTGCCGGTGGCGGTGATCGCGATGGATTTCGTCATCTGGCTCCAGCATGTGATGGTGCACGCCGTGCCGGCGCTGTGGCGGCTGCACCAGGTGCATCACGCCGACCTGGACTATGACCTGACCACCGGGGCGCGATTCCACCCGATCGAGATCGCACTGTCGATGCTGATCAAGTTCGCCACCATCACCGTGCTCGGCCCGCCGGTGCTGGCGGTGGTGATCTTCGAAGTGCTGCTCAACGCCACAGCGATGTTCAACCACGGCAACATCCGGCTGCCGGCGGGGGTGGACCGGGTGCTGCGCTGGTTCGTCGTCACGCCGGACATGCACCGCGTGCACCACTCGATCGAGGACGACGAGACCAACTCCAACTTCGGCTTCAACCTGCCGTGGTGGGACAGGATGTTCGGCACCTATCGTGCGCAACCGCGCGCCGGGCATGACGCCATCGTCATCGGCATCCACGGCCATACCGACCCGCACGAGGTGGCACGCCTGGACGGCATGCTGCTGATGCCGTTCAAGGGCCAGGTCGACGGCTATGCGATCAACCGTCGCCACTGGTCGGGGGAAAGTGCCTCGTGATGCAACGGACTGCGCTGCGCTGGGCGCTTGGCCTGGTGTTGATGGCGGCCGTCGGCGTCGCGCTGACGCAGCGCGGGCGCTTCGATGCGACAGCGCTGCAAGCCTGGGTTGAAGGTGCCGGCGCCGCAGGCCCCGTCCTGTTCATGGGCCTCTACGCCGTGGCCACCGTGCTGTTCCTGCCGGGGGCCGTCATCACGCTGGCCGGCGGTGCCTTGTTCGGACCGCTCTGGGGCACGCTGTGGAACCTGACCGGTGCGACCGTGGGCGCCGCACTGGCCTTCCTCATCGCCCGCTACCTCGGCGCGGACTGGGTGACGCGCCGCGCCGGTCCGCGGATGCAACGACTCAATGACGGTGTGGCGGCTGAAGGCTGGCGCTTCGTGGCCTTCGTGCGGCTGGTACCGATCTTCCCCTTCAACCTGCTGAACTACGCGCTGGGTCTGACCCGCATTTCGTTCATGACGTATCTGCTCGCCAGCTGGGTCTTCATGCTGCCCGGCGCCTTCGCCTACACCTGGCTCGGACACGCCGGACGCGAAGCACTGTTGGGTGGCGATGGTCTGGTGCGCAACGTCACCATCGCGCTGTCGCTGCTGTCTGCTGTGGCGCTGTTGCCGCGACTCGTGCGAAAACTTCGGGCAAGACCGATGCTGGAGGTGCTCGACCTGAAGCGGGAACTCGATGCGGGTGAGGATGTGCTGTTGCTGGACGTGCGCACGCGGGCCGAGTTCACCGCCGACCTGGGCCACATTCCTCGAGCCCGAAACGTCCCGCTGGAGGAACTGCCCGGCCGGTTGGCGGAGTTCGAGGATCGCAAGCAGCGACCTGTCCGCCTGATCTGCCGCACCGACCGGCGTTCGGTGCAGGCAGCGCGCTTGCTCGCCGAAGCAGGCTTCAGCAACACCCTGGTCGTCCGTGGCGGGATGACCGCCTGGCGCGCCCATGGATGGGCAGTCGCGGGCGCCTGACATTCACAGCGCGATGAGAACCGAATCGATGTCGAAGCTGACCGAGCCAATTTACCTCGACCACAACGCCACTACCCCAGTTGCGCCAGAAGTGCTCGCCGCGATGATGCCGTGGCTGCTTGGTGAGTACGGCAATCCGTCCAGCACCCACCCCTGCGGCCAGCGCGCCGCGCGAGCAATGGCCATAGCCAGGGGCCAGGTGGGCGAACTCATAGGCGCAAATGCGCAGGAGATCGTCTTCACCGGCTGCGCGACAGAGGCAAACAACCTGGCTCTCCTGGGCGCGGCACACGCACTCGGGGCCGAGAAGCGCCACTTGGTGGTTAGTGCGGTCGAACATCCGGCGGTGATGGCCCCAGCGCTCGTGTTGCGCGATCAGGGCTGGGCGCTGACGGTCCTGCCCGTCGACACCTTCGGCCGGATCTCTCCCGACCAACTGGCAAACGCCTTGAGGCCCGACACAGCGCTGGTTTCGGTCATGCATGCCAACAACGAGGTGGGCACGCTACAGCCGATCGCAGAGATCGCCGAGATCACCCGCTCGCGTGGCATCCTGCTGCACACAGACGCTGCGCAGTCGGTCGGTAAGCTGCCCGTCAATGTCGACGCACTCGGCGTGGACCTCTTGAGCATCGCCGGGCACAAATTCAGTGCACCGAAGGGCGTCGGCGCCTTGTACATCCGCACCGGGACGCCCATCCGATCCATTCTCCACGGCGCGGACCAGGAGCGTGGCTTGCGGCCTGGCACCGAAAACATGGCCCTGATCGTCGCGATGGGCGCTGCGGCCGCGTTGGCCTCGGCGGCCCTGCCGGCCCTGTCCGATCGCCTGCGTTCGCTGCGGGACCTGCTGCATGCACAACTCGAGGCCGTTGTGCCCGGACTTCGCCTCAACGGCGATCCGGAACACCGGTTGCCGAATACCTTGCACGTCTCGTTCCCTGGCGTCAGCGGTCGCGTCCTCCTCGCGGCGGTGTCCGACACGGTTGCAGCATCGGTCGGCTCGGCCTGCCACTCGGAGCAGGACGCGGTCAGCGGTGTGCTGGCCGCGATGGGGTTCGGTGCGGCACGCGCCAGCGGTGCGGTTCGACTGTCGATCGGGCGCGCGACCCAGCCCGAGGACATCAACCTTGCTGCAGCGGCGCTCGTGGCCGCATGGAACCGACTGACAGGCTCGTGACCGGAACTCGACTTCACCGCTGTGTGCAACGCGTCAGCGCCTGAGCCGGCGCGAACTCGTCAACCCTGGATGAACTACGAGGCTTGGCAGGCCTTGCAAGTCTGCGACGCCTTGGTCAGCGTGCGAGACTGGCCGCTGTCGCGGTCACTGACTTTCTCCGCTGCGTTGGCCAAGGTCAGGTTCCGACGTAGACAGCGCGATCTACGCATGGCAATCGGCAGTGCCGAGTACCGCCCCGGTGTGCGAGAGAAGCTCGATCGTGTCCGCAGCGAGCTCGACGACTGGGTGCAGATGGAGTACGACCGTCAGGAACTGGACATCGAGCACTTCTCCGCGATGTACTACGGGGCGTTGGGCACGCCTTTCAGGCGGAGTCCGACAGTTGCCGAGCGATCAGCTCTGCTTGCGGCGATCGGACCGGTCCGTGAGCAACTCGCGCGCCACTACCCTGATTGCGCGCCGCGTCGTCGACTGCATCAACTTGTCAATCAAGCGGAGCGCTCAGCACAGAGTTGGCAGGTGGACACACCTTCGAGTTCTTCAATCACAGGCTGAAGACAAGGCGGCGACTAGGGCCGGCATTCCAGCATCCGGCCGGCTCTACATCTGCCTCGCATCGTCCACCGATGCTCGAGCGGACCACCTCCTCTCGGCGCACGTGCACGCCCTGTTCGAAATCAATGAACTTCGCGCCCGTGATGACAGTGGTGGGGTGGCGGCTTAAAGCGCGCCGGAATGGGTGCCGTAGCGCTCGTTGCGCGCGCTGGCGATGAGCGTCGGGGTCGAACGGATGTCCGCGGCTGCCAGCCTCGAGCGCCATGTCGCCAGCGACTGCGCCCAGTAGCAGCAACAATGCGGATGAGCGCTCTCGTCGACACATCAAGGGCAATCACCTTGCGGTCGGTGCGGTTTCAAGTCGTGTTCGAGTTGTTGGCGAGTTCCGAGCGCCGGCCACACGATCGGCGGATGCTTGATCGGCATCAACCCGCGTGCCGCAGTGCGGCCTGAGACTCGGAACACGAAAGTCAAAGCCAGACTGCGCCATGTTCCGCCACCGCCAACAACTACGCCAATGGACAGCCCGCGTGCTGTTCCTGTGGCTGTTCGGCCTGGGCGCCAGCATCGCGAACGCGTGCATCACTGCGGGTCCGGTGGAGCCGGTCGTCGCGACTGTCAGCCATCTCGTGGCAGCGGTGGAAGCGCACCAGAGCGTGGCGCCGCATGACCACGGCGCCATTGAGGCGTTGCCGGCTCAAAGCGCCGCAGCGGCTGTCCATCAGGGCAGTTTTGCCAAGGCGAACTGCCAGGACTTCTGCGAGAAGGCCACGGTCTCGATCCCTCCGCTGAAGTCGGCGCTGGATGACGCCCAGTCCCATGTAGCGGTCACAACGACAGCCATGACCGCCCTGCCGATACCGGCCTTTGCGCCGGTTCGTTTGTGGGTGCCGCGCCGGGATGGCGTGCAGGCCCCACCGATCCACATCGCCTTTCTGCGCCTGGCGTTATGACGCCTGACACTGGCAGACAGCCGTCACGGCTGCTCTGACCAGTGCACTACCGCTCCTGGTCGACACCCCGTCCGGTGGTGGTCGCCAGTAGCGGTCTCCCGCTCTCGCTCGACCGTGCCTCGCCGATCGCAAGACGCTCCGCCGAGCCCATTGCATCCTTTCCTTTGGAGTTCATTGTCATGAATACGATCCGCACCCTCTTCGCTTCTGCCCTCTTCGCCTCCGCGGCCCTGGCGGCTTCGGCCCAGACCCAACCCGCTGCAAGCGCTTCCATGCCCATGGGCGGCGTCATGATGTCCTACGACTGCGCCAAGCCGATGGCCAAGCACGACCACGGCGCTGAGAAGGGGACGCCTCGCGCCATGCCCAAGTCCGGCCCGTGCGCAGTGGGTGCGACGGCCACGGCACCCGAAGGTGCTGCGTCGGCGGCACCCGCCAAGAAGCTGCCGAAGCACAACCACGGCGCTGAAAAGAACAACTGACACTCAAGCGCCCTTCGTCTACACCGCCAGGAGCCACTTCATGACGACACACCACCAACCGGCCATGAGGCCGCTGAACGGCGGGCCGGCATGCGGGCCAAAGGCGCCCGGTCACGCACCGGGACGAAGGGCGCGCGACCTGTTGTTCGTCCTCCTCGCCGCCCTGGGCCCATCGAGCCCGGTGGTGGCGCAGGAGGCGGCCCTGGGGGCCGACCTTCAAGGCCTCCTCGCTCACGCCCGCGCGCAGAGCCCAGAACTCAGGGCCATGCAGGCGGAGGCCGACGCTGCCGCACAGCGCGTCGGCCCCGCCGGCGCGTTGCCCGATCCGGTGCTGCGCGTCGAACTTATGAACATCAACAACTACGGCTCGGACGCGTCGCCCAACCTCCTGCCCGCGAAGGTCGGCGAGACCAAGTACACGCTGATGCAGTCGCTGCCGCTGTGGGGCAAGCGCGACCTGAAACGCGACGCGGCTTCCGCCGATGCGAGGCAGGCCGGTGCACGCAGCGATGCCGCCTGGGCGGAACTGGCCGCGCGCATCAAGGCGACCTATGCCGAGTACTACCGCGCTGCGGGCAACGAGCGGCTCTCGAACGAAGTGCTGAGCCTGATGGCACGGCTCGAGCAGGTCTCGCAAGCACGCTACGCCAGTGGGCTTGCCGGTCAGTCGGACGCGATCCGGGCCCAGCTGGAACAGACCGCGATGCGCGCCGAACTGATTGCGCTGGATGCCGAGAAGTGGCAAATCAAGGCGCGGCTGAACGCGCTGCTCGCCCGCGAGAGTGCGGCACCGCTGGCCGATCCGCAGGTCCTGCGACCGATCCCGCCCCTGGCCACCGCGGATGCCGCGGCGCTGGGCGAACGTGCCCGCGCGCGCAACCCACTGATCCAGGCCGAGCTCGCACGCGTGGCCGCCGCCCAGAATAACCGCGACCTCACACAACGCAACCGCTATCCGGATCTCACCGTCGGCGTGTCGCCGTCGCAGGTCGGCTCGCGCATCACGACCTGGGGCGTGATGTTGGAGATGAACATCCCGCTGCAGCAGGAATCCCGCCGCAGCCAGGAGCGCGAGGCCGAGGCCATGGTGGCCGCCGCGCGCTCCCGCGCCGACAGCCTGTCGCAGCAGCTGGTCGGCGACCTCGCCGTCAACCTGGCCGGCCTGGAGGCCGCGCGGCGCACCGAGGCGCTGGTGAAGACCCAGCTGCTGCCGCAGTCCGAACTGAGCCTGCAGTCCACGCTGGCCGCCTACGAGAACGGCAAGGCCGAATTCTCGATGCTGCTCGAAGCCCAGCGGGGCATCCGCAAGGCGCGGCAGGAGATCCTCAAGTCGCAGGTCGAAGCGCAGATGCGCTTGGCCGACATCGAACGCATCCTGGGAGAAGACCTGTGAACACCTCCACCATTGTTCTCGCGGTCGTTTTGCTCGGCGCGGTGGGCGCCGGCAGCTACTGGCTGGGTGCTCGCTCGCAGCCGCACCCGTCCGAAGCCTCGATGGCCAGCGCGGCATCCGCACCCGCCGCGGCACCCAA
>JAURXG010000553.1 GCA_030654555.1 Aquabacterium sp. | reverse complement strand
TGGCCCTGCTGCTGGCCGGCCACACGCAACCCCAGGTCGGCGCGATGACGCTGGCCGACGGCAGCGGTCTGGCCTGGGTCGACAACGCCCGCGGGCTGCTGATCCACCAGGTGCGCCTGGCGGGCGACCGGGTGCAGCGCTACCGCATCGTGGCGCCCACCGAATGGAACTTCCACCCCGCTGGTGCGTTGCAGCAAGCCCTGCTGGGCGCCAACGTGGCCGACGCCGCTGCGGCCCTGCGGCTGGCCGAGTGGCTGGTGCACTCGCTGGACCCCTGCGTGGCCTGCCGGGTCGAGCTGGACGAGGCGGGCTGAGCGATGCACGAGATGTCGCTGGCCGAGAGCGTGCGCGAGATCGTCGACGACACCGCGCGTGCCAGCGGTGCGCGCCGCGTGCTGTCGGTGCGGCTGGAGATCGGCCAGCTGGCGCAGGTGGAGGTGGATGCGATGCGCTTCGCCTTCGAGGTGGTGCAGCGCGGCTCGCTGGCCGACACGGCGCGGCTGGACATCGTCGAGGTCGACGGCACGGCCTGGTGCATGTCATGCTCGCAGCCGGTGCTCATCACCCGCCGCGGCGACCCCTGCCCGCAGTGCGGCAGCCACCAGTTGCAGGTGACCGGCGGCGACCGCATGCGGGTGTTGGACATCGAGATCGAATGACGACCAGGAGCGAACCATGTGCTTGACCTGCGGCTGCGGCCACGGCGAGGCCCACCTCGAGGGCGATGGCGAACTGCACACCCATGCCGACGGCACCGTGCACCGCCATGCGCATGGGCATGTGGCAGGCGGCGCGCATGACCACGGGCATGCGCATGACCTTGCGCATGCGCATGGGCACGTGCACGACGACGGCCACGGCGCGCTGCACTTCGGGGTCGGCGCGGCGGGGGCCTCGGCGCCCGGCATGACCCAGTCGCGCCTGGTGCAGATCGAGCGCGACATCCTGGCCAAGAACGACGATCTCGCGCAGCGCAACCGGGCAACGCTGGCGCAGCGCGGGGTGTTCGCGCTGAACCTGGTGTCCAGCCCCGGCTCGGGCAAGACCAGCCTGCTGGTGCGCACCATCGAGCTGCTGGCCGGGCAGCTGCCCGACCTGCCGGTGGCCGTGGTCGAAGGCGATCAGCAGACCACGAACGACGCCGACCGCATCCGCGCCACCGGCGCGCCGGCGCTGCAGATCAACACCGGCAAGGGCTGCCACCTCGACGCCGCGATGGTGGCCACCGCGATCGATCGGCTGGCGCCGCCCCTGGATTCGGTGCTGATGATCGAGAACGTCGGCAACCTGGTCTGCCCGGCCGGCTTCGACCTGGGCGAGGCGCACAAGGTGGTGGTGCTGTCGGTCACCGAAGGCGAGGACAAGCCGCTGAAGTACCCCGACATGTTCCACGCCGCCTCGCTGATGCTGCTCAACAAGGTCGACCTGCTGCCCTACCTGCGCTTCGACGTCGAGGCCTGCCTGGCCAATGCGCGGCGCGTGAACCCGGGCATCCAGATCCTGCAGGTCTCGGCCACCACCGATGCAGGCATGGACGGCTGGCTCGACTGGATCGCTCAAGGCGCGCACGCAGCCCGGCAACAGCGGCTCGACCAGGTGACGCTTCTGCAGCGCCGCGTGGCCGACCTCGAGGCCACGGTGGCCCGGCTGCAGCCGCCCTGAATCCCGCCATGCGGGCCGACGCCGAAACCAGGACCGATGCCGACGCCGACACCGCGCCGCAACGCCGGGCCATCCGCGTGCGTGGCGCCGTGCAAGGTGTCGGCTTCCGGCCGTTCGTCTACCGGCTGGCGCAGGCGCTGGGCCTCGACGGCTGGGTGCTCAACGACGCCGAGGGCGTGCTGATCGAGGCCCAGGGCCCGGCCGAGCGGCTGGCCCGCTTCGAGCAGCGGCTGCGCACCGAGGCGCCGCCGCTGTCGCGCGTGCAGCAGTTGCAGTCCACGCCGTTGCCCCTGCGGGCAGGCGAGCCGGGCTTTGCGGTGCGGGCCAGCCGCGCCGGCAACGTCACCACCGCGATCCCGCCCGACACCGCCACCTGCGCCGATTGCCTGGCCGAGCTGTTCGATCCCGCCGACCGCCGCCACCGTTACGCCTTCATCAACTGCACCCACTGCGG
>JAURXG010000529.1 GCA_030654555.1 Aquabacterium sp. | reverse complement strand
AGATCAGCGCCGTTGCCGACAGCCAACACCTGGTCGATCACGATCTCTTGGCCCACGTCCGCAGCTATCTGTTCTACCTTGATCTTTTCGCCGGAAGCAACCTTGAATTGCTTGCCACCGGTTTTTATGAGCGCGTACATATGTGCCTCTATCGATTGAGATGTGTCTTCTCGATGGCGGCCCCTCGTCAAATGCAGGCCGCCATGATCCCCCGGCTAGCGCCGAAAGAACCTGGGATGATAGCAGAGTCTGCGGGTTTGTACGCGCCAGTCGACCACCCGGCAACCGCCGGCCCAGCGGCAGCGCGGGTGATCCCTATAATTTGCAGCTCTCCAGAGACCACAGCCCCCGTGACCGACCTCCTCACTCCCGCATCGGCCGCAGTCGATCCGATGGCCGCCGACATGCAGCGGGTCGACGAGGTGATCCGCCTGCGCCTGGCCTCCGAGGTGGCGCTGATCAACCAGATCTCGCACTACATCGTCAGCGCCGGCGGCAAGCGCATCCGCCCGCGCCTGGTGCTGCTGTTCGCCCAGGCGCTGGGCTTCGACGGCGCCGAGCAGCACGAGCTGGCGGCCACCGTCGAGTTCATCCACACCGCCACCCTGCTGCACGACGACGTGGTCGACGAGTCCTCGCTGCGGCGCGGTCGGCAGACGGCCAACGCGCTGTTCGGCAACGCCGCCAGCGTGCTGGTGGGCGACTTCCTCTACTCGCGCGCCTTCCAGATGATGGTCAGCGTCAACCGCATGCGCGTGCTCGAAGTGCTGGCCGACGCCACCAACGTGATCGCCGAGGGCGAGGTGCTGCAGCTGATGAACATGCACGACCCCGATCTGGCGGTCGACGACTACCTGCGCGTGATCCGCTACAAGACCGCCAAGCTGTTCGAGGCCAGCGCACGCCTGGGTGCCGTGCTGGCCGATGCACCCCAGGCGGTGGAAGAAGCCTGCGCCGACTACGGCCGCTCGCTGGGCACGGCCTTCCAGCTGGTGGACGACCTGCTCGACTACGAAGGCGACACGCAGGCGCTGGGCAAGAACGTCGGCGACGACCTGCGCGAGGGCAAGCCCACGCTGCCGCTGCTGGTGGCGATGGCGCGTAGCACGGAAGATGAGCGACTTCTGATCCGCCACGCCATCGAGCACGGCGAGCCCGACCGGCTGGACGAGATCCTGGCCATCGTGCGCCGCACCGGGGCGCTGGACGCTACCCGCGAGGCCGCGCGCGCCGAGGCCGACAAGGCCCGCAACGCACTTTCGGCGCTGCCCGATACAACGGCGCGAAAGGCTCTGCTAGAATTATGTGCTCGGTCGGTGGAGCGATCCTCCTGAACTGATCGAGACATGTGTCGGCCCCCACTGCTTGCAGTCATTTGCAGTGTGTGAGGCCTTCATCGGGGTGTAGCTTAGCCTGGTAGAGCGCTACGTTCGGGACGTAGAGGCCGGAGGTTC
>JAURXG010000516.1 GCA_030654555.1 Aquabacterium sp. | reverse complement strand
CTGGTCGACATCGGCGCCGGCACCACCGACGTGGCGATTTTTACCGGCGGCGCGATCCGGCACACGGCCGTGATCCCGATTGCCGGCGACCTGATCACCAGCGACATCGCGATGGCGCTGCGCACGCCGACCAAGGACGCCGAGGAGATCAAGGTCGAGTACGGCGTGGCCAAGCAGCTGCTGGCCGACCCGAGCGAGAACCTCGAGGTGCCGGGCCTGGGCGACCGCGCGCCGCGCCTGCTCAGCCGCCAGGCGCTGGCGGGCGTGATCGAGCCGCGTGTCGAGGAGATCTATTCGCTGGTGCACCAGGTGATCCGCGAATCGGGCTACGAGGAGCTGCTGTCCTCGGGCATCGTGATCACCGGCGGGTCGGCGGTGATGCCGGGCATGGTCGAGCTGGGCGAGGACATCTTCCTCAAGCCCGTGCGCAAGGGCCTGCCCACCTACCACGGGCCGCTGTTCGACATGGTGGCCAATCCGCGCTCGGCCACCGTGATGGGCTTGCTGGAAGAAGCCCGGCTGGCGCGGGCGCGTGGACACAAGGTGGCCCAGCAGGCCGGGTCGGTGAAGACCCTGGTCGGCCGCGCCAAGGACTGGTTTCTCGGTAATTTCTAAGGCCGCAGGTACGCGGCGCAACACACAACAGGGATCGCCACAGATCCCGCGCTCTTTGGTAGCAACACCCCCTTCAATGGCAACTGCAAGACGTTACACACAGGAGAGATAAACATGCCTATCGAGATGATCGAAGAATTCGACCAAGGTACCCGCATCAAGGTGGTGGGCGTGGGCGGTGGCGGCGGCAACGCCGTCGAGCACATGATCAGCCAGGGGGTGCAGGGCGTGGAATTCGTCTGCGCCAACACCGATGCCCAGGCGCTCAACCGCAGCAGCGCGCACCAGCTGATCCAGCTGGGCGACAACGGGCTTGGGGCCGGTGGCAAGCCCGAAAAGGGCAAGGCCGCGGCCGAAGAGGCCGAGGCCCGCGTGCGTGCCAGCCTGGAAGGCGCGCACATGGTCTTCATCACCGCCGGCATGGGCGGTGGCACCGGCACCGGGGCCGCGCCCATCGTCGCCAAGGTGGCCAAGGAGATGGGCATCCTGACCGTGGGCGTGGTCACCAAGCCCTTCGACTTCGAAGGCCCGCGCCGCATGAAGCAGGCCGACACCGGCACCACCGAGCTCGAGGCCAACGTCGACAGCCTGATCGTGGTGCTCAACGAGAAGCTGCTCGACGTGCTGGGCGACGACGTGACGCAGGACCAGGCCTTCGCGCATGCCAACGACGTGCTGAAGAACGCCGTGGGCGGCATCAGCGACATCATCCACATGCACGGCCTGGTCCACGTCGACTTCGCGGACGTGAAGACGGTGATGAGCGAGCCCGGCAAGGCGATGATGGGCACGGCGCAGGCCGGCGGCCCGGACCGCGCCACCAAGGCCGCCGAGGCGGCCGTGGCCTGCCCGCTGCTCGAGGGCATCGACCTGTCGGGGGCGCGCGGCGTGCTGGTGCTGATCGCGGCCAACAAGGCCAACTTCAAGTTGAGCGAGAGCAAGGCGGCGATGAACACCATCCGCCGCTACGCCGCGGAAGATGCGCACGTGATCTTCGGCGCCGCCTACGACGAGACGCTGGGCGACCAGCTGCGCGTCACGGTGATCGCCACCGGCCTGTCGCGCGCCCGCCCGCAGGCCGCGCCGCTGACGGTGGTGCAGCCCAGCACCAACCTGCGCACCGGCACCGACAACCTGCCGATCCTCAACAGCGTGCTGGCCACGCCGGCGCAGGCTGGCGGCGCGGGCCCCGCGCACCACGACTACAGCAACCTCAGCACGCCCAGCGTGTGGCGCAGCGCGCGCTCGCACGCCGCGGCCAAGGTGGAGGCGCTGTCGTCCAACGGCATGGACGAGATCGAGATCCCGGCCTTCCTGCGCAAACAAGCCGACTGATCGCGGCGCGGGGCCGTCGATGACGGCCCCGGCGCCGGCCGCAGCTCGCGCGCGCCACGGCCGGCGCCGAACTGCGGGACAATCCAGGCCATGCTGCAGCAACGCACGATCAAGTCGCTCACCCGGGCCGTCGGGGTGGGCATGCACAGCGGCCAGAAGGTCGAGCTGACGCTGCGCCCGGCCGCGCCCGACACCGGCATCGTGTTCCGCCGTGTCGACCTGGCGGTGCCGGTGGAGATCCCGGTGCGCTTCGATTCGGTCAGCGACACGCGCATGGCCAGCACCATCTCGGCCGGCGGCGACCCCGGCGCGCCCAAGGTGCAGACCATCGAGCACTTCATGTCGGCCTGTTGCGGGCTGGGCATCGACAACCTGCTGGTCGACATCACCGCCGACGAGGTGCCGATCCTGGACGGCTCGGCCGCCAGCTTCGTCTTCCTGCTGCAGACCGCGGGCATCGCGCTGCAGGACGCGCCCAAGCGCTTCCTGCGGGTGAAAGAGACGGTGGAGGTGCGCCAGGGCGAGGGCAAGCGCTTGATGTGGGCGCGACTGGAGCCGTTCCACGGCTTCAAGCTCAGCTTCGAGATCGACTTCGACCACCCGGCGGTCGACGCCACCGGCCAGCGCGTGAGCTTCGACATGGGCTCGGGCCGCTACAAGCGCGACATCGCGCGCGCCCGCACCTTCGGCTTCACGAAGGACGTGGAGGCGATGCGCTCGCGCGGGCTCACGCTGGGCGGCAGCATGGACAACGCCATCGTGGTCGACGACTCGCGCGTGCTCAATGCCGATGGCCTGCGCTACGACGACGAGTTCGCCAAGCACAAGATCCTCGACGCCATTGGCGACCTGTACAACGCCGGCCACCCGATGCTGGCCCACTACACCGCCTACAAGAGCGGCCATGCGCTGAACAACCTGCTGCTGCGCGAGCTGCTGTCGCGGCCTTCGGCCTGGGACATCGTCACCTTCGACGATGAATCGCGCGCGCCGGCGGGTTTCGCCGAACTGGCGCCGGCGTGGTGAGGGTGCAAACGCGATGCTGATCTTCCGACTGGTCTTCGGCCTGCTGCTGCTGGCCAGCCTGCTGTGCTTCGCGATGGGCATCGGCACCGGGCAGGTGGTGTGGCGCCGGCGCGGCATCCTGGTGCTGAAATGGGCCTTGTTGGCGGCCGCGGGGTTCTTTGGCGTGCTGATCCTCGAGCGCCTGGCGCTGATGCTGTAGCCTCGCAGGCATGACAGCGTTGTTCTGGGTGGGTGGGGTGTTGCTGGTGCTGACGGCCTTGCCGGCGGTGATGTTCTTCGGGTTGCACCTGGCCACCGGCGAGCCGGTGCCGCTGGCGCGTGCCAAGGCCTTCTACCGCTGGGCGGTGGTGGTGGCGCTGGGCACCTTCGACATCGCCATCTTCACCAAGGTGATCCAGGGGATCATGCTGTTCTGGTAGCGCGGCGCGCGGCGCCGCGGCCGGTCAGTAGGTGCGCCCGGCCTTGTACTGCGCATGGCTGCGCCGCGTGTTGGCGCCGGCCATGGCCTCGAAGCTGCGCGCCGCATGGGCATGGGTGATGGCCAGGCCCAGCGCGTCGGCGGCATCCTTGCCCGGCAGGCCGGGCAGCTTGAGCAGGCGCTTGACCATCTCCTGGATCTGCGCCTTGCTGGCCAGGCCGTGGCCGACGATGGCCTTCTTCATCTGCAGCGCGGTGTACTCGGCCACCGGCATGTCGTCGCTGACCAGCGCGGCCAGCGCCGCGCCGCGCGCCTGGCCCAGCAGCAGGGTGCTCTGCGGGTTGACGTTGACGAAGACGATCTCCACCGACGCCGCATGC
>JAURXG010000514.1 GCA_030654555.1 Aquabacterium sp. | reverse complement strand
GCCAACCGCATCGGCGGGCGCCACGGCCTGGGCATGAGCGACCAGATCGAGAACCGCATCATCGAGGCCAAGAGTCGCGGCATCTACGAGGCCCCGGGCATGGCGCTGCTGCACATCGCCTACGAGCGCCTGGTCACCGGCATCCACAACGAAGACACCATCGAGCAGTACCGCGCCAACGGCCGCCGCCTGGGCAAGCTGCTGTACCAGGGCCGCTGGTTCGACCCGCAGTGCCTGATGCTGCGCGAGACCGCCCAGCGCTGGGTGGCGCGCCCGATCACCGGCGAGGTGACGCTGGAGCTGCGCCGCGGCAACGACTACTCGGTGATGGACACCACCAGCCCCAACCTGACCTACAAGCCCGAACGGCTGAGCATGGAGAAGGTCGAGGGTGCCTTCACGCCGGCCGACCGCATCGGCCAGCTGACGATGCGCAACCTCGACATCCAGGACACGCGCGACAAGCTGGGCATCTACAGCCAGGTGGGCCTGCTGGGCGCCAGCTCGGACGGCGCGATCCCGCTGCTGGCCGGGCCGGCCGACGCCAAGCGCGCCGACTGACACCGGCACGCGCCGGCACGCACCCGCCCGCTTCAGGCCGCGGCGGCGTGCTGCTGGCAGCAGGCCTGCACGAAGGCGACGATCTGCTCGCCGCCGAAGGCATCGGCCGGCAGGCCGGGCCGATAGCCGAAGCGGGCCTTGACCGCCGGATCGACCTCGGCATCGCTGCGCAGCGCCATCCACTCGCCGGTGAACAGCGTTTCGTCGCAGGCCACCGTCTGCCGCAGGTCGACGTCGGTGTGGCGGCGGTCGGCGGCGATGACCTGGAAGCGTTCGCGCATGCGGAAGCGGTCACCTTCGAGCACCTGGATGAAGTAGCCGTCCAGGAACAGCAAGGCCCCCGTCAACCCGAACTGGCTGTTGCGGTTGTGCGCCACGCGGATGATGTCGTAGCAGTCGCGCGCGGTGATGCCGGGCGCGGCACGGCTCACGTAGACGAGTCGTTCGAACATGACGCTCCTGGCTCGGATGGGGCGGCTGCGGCGGGTGCGGCGACCGGCAAGCCCGGCGGCGTGCGCCCGGCGATCAAGGCCGCGATGTCGCCGGCGGGCCCGGGCCGGCTGAACAGGTAGCCCTGCACCTCGACGCAGCCGGCCGCGCACACCGCGGCCAGTTGTTCGTCGGTTTCGACACCCTCGGCGGTGGTGGACATGCCCAGGCTGCGGCCCAGGCTGCTGATGGCGCCGACGATGGCCAAGGCGTCGCCACCCAACGCCGCGTCCTGGATGAACGAGCGGTCGATCTTGATCTTGTCGAACGGGAAGCGCCGCAGGTAGCTCAGCGACGAGTACCCGGTGCCGAAGTCGTCCATCGAGATGCGGATGCCGCGCTCGCGCATCGCATGCAGCACCGACAGCGCCTGCTCGGTGTCGTCGAGCAGCACGGCCTCGGTGATCTCCAGCTCCAGCCGTTGCGGCGGCAGGCCGCTGTCGTGCAGCGCGTCCAGCACGTCGCGCAGCAGCGTGCGGCTCTTGAACTGCACCGGCGACAGGTTGACCGCGATGCGCACCGGCGCCGGCCAGGCCATCGCCGCCAGGCAGGCCTGGCGCAGCACCCAGACGCCGATGGGGATGATCAGCCCGGTCTCCTCGGCCAGCGGGATGAAGTCCGCCGGCGAGACACGGCCGCGCACCGGGTGGTTCCAGCGGATCAGCGCCTCGACGCCGACCACGGCATGGCTGTCGGCAGCCACCTGGGCCTGGAAGGCCAGCTCGAACTCACCGCGCGCAATGGCGCCACGCAGGTCGTTCTCGAGCTGGCGGCGCAGTTGCATGCGCGCGTCCATCTCGGGCTCGAAGTAGCGCAGCACGCCGCGGCCGGCGGCCTTGGCACGGTACAGCGCCAGATCGGCCGACTTGATCAGCGCCTCGGCATGGTCGCCGTCGAACGGCGCCACCGCCACACCGACGCTGGTGCCGATGTGCACCTGGTGGCCGTCCAGGTCGAACGGCTGCGACAGCGCCTCGATCAACCGCTTGGCCAGCGCGGTCGAGCCCGCCGGCTGGGTCGTGCCGGTCTGCAGGATGGCGAACTCGTCGCCGCCCAGCCGGGCGATCAGGTCGCCTTCGCGTGCGCCGGCGCGCAGCCGCTCGGCCACCCGCCTGAGCAGCAGGTCGCCCGCCGCATGGCCCAGCGTGTCGTTGACGGACTTGAAGCGGTCCAGGTCCAGGTACAGCAGCGCCAGTTCCTCGCCGCGGTGCACGCGCGGCAGCTGGCGCGTCAGCTCGTCGCTCAGCTGGGCGCGGTTGGGCAGGCCGGTCAGCGCGTCGTGGCGCGCCAGGTAGGCCACCTGCTGCTGGTTGCGGCGCTGCTCGGTGATGTCCTCGTGCAGCGCCACGCAGGCGCCGCCCGGCAGCCGGGTGATGGTGACGCCGATGATCCGGCCGTCGCGCAGCTGCCACTCGCGGCGGCGGCGCGACGGCTGGCCGGCCTCGGTGGCTTCGGCCAGGTAGGGATCGTGGCAGGGCAGCTCGGTGGCCGGGTTGGCGGCCATCAGGTCGCCGAATCGGGCGCCAGGCTGGCACAGCGCGTCGGGCAGGTGCCAGAGGTCGCGGTAGCGCCGGTTGGCCACCAGCAGCCGGTCGTCGGCGTCGAACATGCTGAGGCCCTGCGGCATCTGCTCGATCGCCAGCACGTACAACGCATGGTGGGCGGCCAGGCCCTCGCGCGGCGCCTCCGGCATGCCCGGATCGCGCCGGGCGGCCTGGAGGCCGGCGGGCAGACCGGCTGTGGTGGCGCCACTGGACAGGGCCTGGGCTGCGTCGAGCATGTCAGGCGCCGGGGGTTCGGGTTCGGACCAGGAGCGGGTTCATCCCAGGCTTATCGGCCACCGGGCAGCCGGCTTGAGCCCGCCGAGGCGTCGAGGCGCCAGACCGCGGGCCGGCTGCTCGGCGCTCAACCGCTGACGCGGTTGCGTCCTTCGTGCTTGGATTGGTAGAGCCGGCGGTCGGCGGCGTCCAGCAGATCGCAGGCATCGAGCATCGCACTGGACCATTCGGCCACGCCCAGCGAGATGGTCTGCTGGTGCGACACGCAGCGCCGCGCCTCGCCGTCGCCGGCCGGCAGCACGAAGAGGTGGCCCGCCATCGCGGCGCGCAGGCGCTCGGCCAGTGCGCGCGCGGCCACCACCGGCGCGCCGGGCATCAGCACCAGGAACTCCTCGCCACCCAGGCGGCCCAGGATGCCGGCCGTGCCGACCACCGGGCCCAGCACCGCTGCGCTCTCGCGCAGCACCAGGTCACCGGCGTGATGGCCGTGGGTGTCGTTGACCCGCTTGAAACGGTCCAGGTCGTAGCTGATCACCGACATCGGCCGGCCGTCCTGGCGCGAGTGGCGCAACGCGCGCTTGAGCGCATCGTTGAGGTAGCGCCGGTTGTACAGGCCGGTGCCGGCGTCGATCATCGCCATGCGGTAGACGCGGTCGTGCAGCGCGGCGTCGACACTGCGGTGCTCGTAGAACTTCAGGATCACGCTGCCCAGGCGCACCAGGTCGCCATCGCACAGCAGCCGCGGGCCGACCAGGCGCTGGTCCTGCACGAAGCTGCCGTTGGCCGAGCCCAGGTCGCGCAGGATGACCGACGCCCCTTCGACCGACACCTCGGCATGCAGGCGGCTCATGCCGGGCCCGTCGATCTGCACGGTGGCCGCGGCCGAGCGGCCGATCGAACTGGTGCCATCGGGCAGCGTGATCTGCCGGCCGGTGTCGCCACCGCTGTAGACCACCAGGCTGCAGCGCAGGCGCTCGGGGCCGTCCAGGCTCTGGTAGAGCGTCAGCTCGGCCGGATCGATCGCGATGGTGGAGGGATCCCAGCTGGGCATCGGTTGGCTTGAACTCGGCAAAACCGAAGGTATACCGCACCAGGGCTGCTCGCGAGCGTCGCCGCGGCCGCGTCTGCGGCCCTGCGCCAACTTGTGCGCAATCAATCCTGGCCGGGATCAGCCCAAGGCATGCAGCGCCTGCGCCAGGTCGGCCTGCAGATCGGCCACCGCCTCCAGCCCGATCGAGAAGCGCACCAGGTGGCCGGGCAGCGCCGAGCGGTCGGCGCGCATGCCGTCCAGGTCGTAGGGCACGACCAGGCTGACCGGGCCACCCCAGGAGTAGCCGATCTTGAACAGCCGCAGCGCGTCGACGAAGGCGTCCACCTGCGCGGGCTTCAGCGCCGGATCGAGCATCACCGAGAACAGCCCGGCCGCCGCGGTGCAGGTGGCCGCCCAATGGGCATGGCCGGGCGCGCCGGGCAGCGCCGGGTGCAGCACCTGGCGCACGGCCGGCTGCGTGCCCAGCCAGGTGGCCAGCGTGCGCGCGGCGGCATCGTGCGCGTGGTAGCGCAGCGCCATCGTCGGCAGGTTGCGCAGGATGAATTCGGCATCGTTGGCCGCCACGCCCAGGCCCAGCTGGCCATGCACCTTCAGCATCTTCAGGTGCAGCGCCTCGTCGCGCGTGACCACCGCGCCCATCAGCACGTCGGCACCGCCCGAGGGGTACTTGGTCAGCGCGTGCATGACGATGTCCACGCCGACATCGAAGCCGCGGAAGGCCAGCCCGGCGCCCCAGGTGTTGTCCAGCGCCACCAGCACGCCGCGCGCCTTGGCGGCGGCCACCAGCGCCGGCAGGTCGGGAAACTCCATCGTCACCGAGCCCGGCGCCTCCACCCACACCAGCCGGGTGCGCTGGCTCAGCCGCGCGGCCAGGTCGGCCGGGTCCATCGGGTCGTAGAACTGGTGCGTGATGCCCCAGCCCGACAACACGCTGGCGGCCATGTCGCTGGACGGAAAGTAGACGTTGTTCGGCAGCAGCACCTCGTCGCCCTGCTTCAGCAGGCCGAGGTTGACGTTCATGATCGCCGCCAGCCCGCTGGGCGAGAGGATGCAGAAGCGCCCGCCCTCCAGCGTGGCCAGCCGCTCTTCCAGCAGGTAGGTGGTGGGCGTGCCACGCAGGCCGTAGGTGTAGCCGGTCTTGGCGGTGTAGGTGCGCCCGCGCAGCGCCGCCACGTTGGGGAAGATCACCGTCGAGGCCTTGAACACCCCGGGCGGCACCGCGTCCCAGCCGGCGGGCGGCTGGTAGGGATGGTGGATCAGGCTCGTGATCAGATCGTCGGGTTCGCTCATGGTCGGGGCGTGGTCAGATGGGTTGTCCGATGAGGTCGTGGCCTTCGGCGGCCACGATGCGGGCGCGGGTGAACTCACCCACCTTCAGCGTCTTGCTGGCCTTCTCGGGCGGCAGCAGCCGAACGGTGCCGTCGATCTCGGGCGCGTCGGCATAACTGCGGCCCACGCCGCCCTTGCGGCCCAGCGCCGGGGCGTGGTCGATCAGCACCTGCATCGTGGCGCCCACCCGGCGCTTCAATCGGGCCACCGACACCTCCTCGGCCACCGCCATGAAGCGCGCGCGGCGCTCTTCGCGCAGCTCGGTGGGCAGCGCGCCGGGCAGCTCGTTGGCCGCGGCACCCTTGACGGGCGAGTAGGCGAAGCAGCCCGCGCGGTCGATCTGCGCCTCGCGCACGAAGTCGAGCAGGTGCTGGAACTCTTCCTCGGTCTCACCCGGGAAGCCGGCGATGAAGGTCGAGCGGATCACCAGCTCGGGGCAAGCCTCGCGCCACTTCAGCAGGCGCTCGAGGTTGCGCTCACCGCTGGCCGGGCGCTTCATGCGGCGCAGCACCTCGGGGTGCGAATGCTGGAACGGCACGTCCATGTACGGCAGGATGCGGCCGTCGGCCATCAACGGGAGCAGTTCGTCGACATGCGGGTACGGATAGACGTAGTGCAGCCGCACCCAGGCGCCGTGGGGCTTGGCCAGCTCGGCCAGCGCCTCGCACAGCTCGGTCAGGCGCGTCTTGACCGGCCGGCCGTCGAAGAAGCCGGTGCGGTACTTCAGGTCCACGCCATAGGCGCTGGTGTCCTGGCTGACGACCAGCAGTTCCTTCACGCCGGAGGCGAACAGCGCCCTCGCCTCGCCCAGCACCTCGCCCACCGGGCGCGAGACCAGATCACCGCGCATGCTGGGGATGATGCAGAAGGTGCAGCGGTGGTTGCAGCCTTCGCTGATCTTGAGATAAGCGTAGTGGCGCGGCGTGAGCTTGATGCCCGCCTCGCCACGGAACTGCGCCCGCACCTCGGGCACCAGGTCGACGAAGGGGTCGTGCGGCTTGGGCACGTGCAGGTGCACCGCGTCCATCACCTCCTGCGTGGCATGCGGTCCGGTGACGGCCAGCACGCTGGGGTGCATCTGGCGCACCAGGTTGCCACCGTCGTCGCCCTGGCGCGCCCCCAGGCAGCCGGTGACGATGACCTTGCCGTTGGCCGCCAGCGCCTCGCCGATGGTGTCCAGGCTCTCGCGCACCGCGTCGTCGATGAAGCCGCAGGTGTTGACGATCACCAGGTCGGCGCCTTCGAAGTGCTTGCTGGTCTGGTAACCCTCGGCGCTGAGCTGCGTGAGGATCAGCTCTGAATCGGTCAGCGCCTTGGGGCAGCCGAGCGAAACGAAGCCGACCTTGGGGGCCGGCGTGTGGTTGGTTTCTTGCATGCCGCGATTGTCGGCGACAACGCAAGACCTGCCGCCGGTGCTGCCGTTATGCCGGCCGACGCGCTCAGCGCTTGGGCGTCAACCCCGGGATCACGGGGAACAGCGCGCCGGCCTGCATCTGCTCCTGCACCTTTTCCTGCATCTGCACGAACAGGTTCTTGCTCTGCTCGAGGTAGTTGCCCATCAGCCCCTGCATCAGCGGCGCCTGGCCGGTGACGAAGGTGGCCCACATCTCGGGCGTGAAGCTCTTCGGGTCGTACAGGCCCTTGCTCTGGTCGGCCAGGCGGGCCTGCAGGTCAACGAAGGTCTGCAGGTTCTTCTCGAGGTACGAGCCCATCATGCCCTGCATGGCGTGGCCGTAGAAGCGGATCACCTGCGCCAGCATCTGGGTGGTGAACATCGGCATGCCGCCGGTTTCTTCTTCCAGGATGATCT
>JAURXG010000512.1 GCA_030654555.1 Aquabacterium sp. | reverse complement strand
GCCAGCAGGTGACCCATCGGGTCGCTGACCATCATGCGCTGCATGCCGTAGACGGTGGCGCCACCATCGTAGTAGGCCAGGTGCATCGCGGCCACCGCCGCCAGGCTGAGCTGCGCCAGCCAGAAGGTGGGACGGCGCTTCTCATCGGTGACGAACAGGTCGACCAGCGCCACGGCGCAGGCCATCAGCAGCAGCAGCGCTTCGGGGTAGACGACGAGCCAGTTCATTGCGTTCATGTTGGTTTGCTCCGGCTCACTGCAGCTTGGAGACAGCCACGTGCTTGAGCAACTCGGTCACCGAGACGTGCATCACGTCGGTGAAGGGCTTGGGGTACACGCCCATCCACAGCGTGGCGATGGCCAGCACGGCCATGATGCCGAACTCGCGGGCGTTCAGGTCCTTGAGCTCGCGCACATGGTCGTTGGCGACCTCGCCGAAGTACACCCGCTTGTACATCCACAGCGAGTAGGCGGCGCCGAAGATCAGCGCGGTGGCGGCCAGCGCGGCCAGCCAGAAGTTCAGCTTGACGGTGCCCAGGATCACCATCCATTCGCCGACGAAGCCGCCGGTGCCCGGCAGGCCGCAGTTGGCCATGGTGAAGAACAGCGCGAAGGCCGCGAACTTGGGCATCACGTTGACCACGCCGCCGTAGCTGGCGATCTCGCGCGAGTGCACTCGGTCGTAGAGCACGCCGATGGACAGGAACATCGCACCCGAGACGAAGCCGTGGCTGATCATCTGCACCAGGCCGCCCGACACGCCCAGCTCGTTGAAGATGAAGAAGCCCAGCGTGACGAAGCCCATGTGGGCGATCGACGAGTAGGCCACCAGCTTCTTCATGTCCTGCTGCACCAGGGCCACCAGGCCGATGTAGACCACCGCGATCAGGCTCAGCGCGATGATGAACCAGGCGTATTCACGCGAGGCATCGGGCGCGATGGGCATCGAGAAGCGCAGGAAGCCGTAGGCGCCCAGCTTCAGCATGATGGCGGCCAGCACCACCGAGCC
>JAURXG010000511.1 GCA_030654555.1 Aquabacterium sp. | reverse complement strand
AGATCATCGCCACCACGCTGGACTACCCGATGGTGATGGATACCTTCGGCTGCACGCCCAAGTTCCTGGCCGAGAACCCCAAGGCGGCCAAGGCGCTGGCCGACGGCTACTTCGATGCGCTGGCGATGATCAAGGCCGAGCCGAAGAAGAGCTTCGAGATCATGGGCACCGACGTCAAGCAGAGCGGCGAGGCCTTCGAGAAGAGCCAGGCCTACCTGCGCTGGCAGGATCGCGAGGCGAACCAGAAGTTCTTCGCCGGCGAGCATGCCGAGTTCAGCAAGGAGGCCGCCGGCCTGCTGCTGGAGGCCGGCATCATCAAGCAGATCCCCGATCTGACCAAGCTGGCCGACACCCGCTTCATCAAGTGATGCGCGCCGCGGGTCGAGCGCCGGGCCGCCCCAAGCCGGCCCGCACCCCCTCGGGGGGTCGGACGACGTACCCGTCGGCCGGGGGGCTCTCATGAAGCCGCTCACCCCGGTGGCACCGGGCACGCGCATCGTGCTCGGCATCGCCTTCTTCGTGCTGTTCTTCGCCGTGTGGGCGGTGGCCACGCTGGGCGGCTTCGTGCAGAAGACCTTCCTGGCCGACCCGATCACGATGGTGCGCAGCGGCTACACGCTGCTCACCGAGATGGGTTTCGCCACCGACATAGCCATGACGGTGTGGCGGGTGCTGGGCGGCTTTGCCATCGCCGCCGTGCTGGCCTTGCCGCTGGGCGTGGCGATGGGCGCCTGGAAGCCGGTCGAGGCCTTCTTCGAACCGTTCGTGTCGTTTGCGCGTTATCTGCCGGCCAGCGCCTTCATCCCGCTGCTGATCCTGTGGGCCGGCATCGGCGAGGCGCAGAAGCTGGCGGTGATCTTCATCGGCAGCTTCTTCCAGCTGGTGCTGATGATCGCGGTGGTGGTGGGCAACACCCGGCGCGACCTGGTCGAAGCCGCCTACACGCTGGGCAGCAGCGACGCCAGCCTGGTCAAGCGGGTGCTGATCCCCGGCGCCGCGCCCGAGATCGCCGAGATCCTGCGCATGGTGCTGGGCTGGGCCTGGACCTACGTGATCGTCGCCGAGCTGATCGGCGCCTCCAGCGGCATCGGCCACATGATCACCGACAGCCAGGCGCTGCTGGCCACCGACCAGATCATCTTCGGCATCATCGTCATCGGCGTGATCGGGCTGGTCAGCGACATGGCCTTCAAGGCCTTCAACCGGCGCCTGTTCCCCTGGGCGCAACTGGGCAGATGAGCACCATGGCCGAAACCCTCCCTGAAGCCATCCTGCAGGTGCGTGGTGTCTCGCGCAGCTTTCCGTCGCAGTCAGGCGGCGCGCCGACGGTGGCGCTGCAGGCCACCGACCTGGACGTGGCCGAAAACGACTTCGTCACCATCCTCGGCCCCAGCGGCTGCGGCAAGAGCACGCTGCTGCGCATCGTCGCCGGGCTGGACGTGCAGACCGGCGGCGAGGTGCTGCTCGACGGCGCACGCATCCGCGGCCCGGGCGCCGACCGCGGCATGGTGTTCCAGAGCTACACGCTGTTTCCCTGGCTGACGGTGCAGGAGAACGTCTGCTTCGGCCTGCGCGAGCGTGGCCTGCCACGCGCCCAGCAGCTGGAGCAGGCCGGCGCCTTCATCCATCAGGTGGGGCTGCGCGGCT
This sequence comes from Aquabacterium sp., assembly GCA_030654555.1. Classification (GTDB taxonomy): domain Bacteria; phylum Pseudomonadota; class Gammaproteobacteria; order Burkholderiales; family Burkholderiaceae_C; genus Pseudaquabacterium. The sequence goes on along the minus strand of JAURXG010000511.1, from coordinate 11,271 downwards.
TCGAGCACCATTTTCCCAAGCAGCTCTCGGGCGGCATGCAGCAGCGCGTGGCGATCGCCCGTGCACTGGCCAACGGCCCGCGCATGCTGCTGATGGACGAGCCTTTCGGCGCGCTGGACCACCAGACGCGCGAGCTGATGCAGGAACTGCTGCTGGGCATCTGGGAGGCCGAGAAGAAGACCGTGCTGTTCGTCACCCACGACATCGACGAAGCGGTGTTCATGGGCAGCCGCGTGGTGGTGATGAGCGCGCGACCCGGCCGCATCAAGCTCGACCGCGCGGTGCCGCTGGCGCATCCACGTCACTACTCGGTGAAGACCACGCCGGCCTTCGCCGAGCTGAAGGCCGAGCTGACCGAGCAGGTGCGGGTGGAGGTGCGGGCCGCGCAGGCGGCGATGGCGGCCACCTGATCGCCGGCAGGCGCCGATCCGCGGATGCGGCCGGATGCGCCGCCCGACCACCGAGGCAGACCGGTCGACCCCGGTGGCTTGCCGGCCGGCACGATGGGCGATGATGTCGGGCATGAACCCCCGATTGCACCCGCCCAAGCCCAATCAGCCGGAGCCCGCCATGGTCTCGACCGCCGCCAAGTCCCTGCTCGCACGCACCCTCGCCGGCCTGTTGCCCGCCCTGTTGCTGTCGGCCTGTGCCGTCATGAAGCCGCCGCTGGCCCAGCCGGGCCAGACCGAGGCCGACATGCTGGCCACGATGGGCACCCCCACCGGGCGCTATGCGCTGGAAGGCGGCGTCCAGCGCGTGGAGTACGCCAAGGGCCCCTATGGCCGCGTCACCTGGATGGTCGACCTGGACGCCAGCGGGAGGGTCGTCGCGGTGCAGCAGGCGCTGACCCGCGAGAACTTTGCCAAGGTGCGCCACGGCATGTCGCGCGACGAGGTGCTGCGCCTGCTGGGCCGGCCGGCCGACAAGGCGGGCGAGTACATGGACCGGCAGACCTGGTCGTGGCGCTTCGAGACCTACGACTGCGAGTGGGTGCGCATCACCTTCATCGCCGAAGGCCGGGTGCGCGGCGGTGCCTCGTACCTGCCCGATCCGCGCTGCGATGCCGACAACTGACGCCATGCCGCTGATCGTCTACGGCATCCCGAACTGCGACACCGTCAAGCGCGCCCGCACCTGGCTGGCCGGGCGCGGCGCCGACCTGCAGTTCCACGACTTCAAGAAGGCCGGCGTGCCGCCCGACGCGCTGGACGCGTGGATCGCCGCGCTGGGCTGGGAGCGCCTGCTCAACCGGCAAGGCACCACCTGGCGCAAGCTCGACGAGCCGGCCAAGGCCGCGGTGGTGGATGCCGCCAGCGCCCGCGCGCTGATGCTGGCGCAGGCCAGCGTGATCAAGCGGCCGGTGGTCGCCTGGCCCGACGGCCGCTTCACCGTCGGATTCGACGCCGAGGACTTCGCCGCGCGGCTCTGAACCCGCGGTGCGCTGCGGGCCGCGGCATCGAGCCAGCGGGCGGACGGTCAGCGCACCAGTCGCACGCTCTGTCCCGAGCTCTGTGCGCTGCTGCGCATCCAGGCCGCTGCCCCGCCGTCGTGGCCGGTCACGTAGCCCGCCCAGCCGGTCTGGAAGGTGATGGACGGGGTTGATGCCCAGGTGCCCCAGCGGCCGGGGAAGATCACCTGATTGGTGGCGTTGGTGGCCTCGCTGTAGTCGTTCAGGCTGACCAGTTCCTTGATGTTGGGCAGCCGCCATCCGCCTGAATCCCTGGCCAGGGCCAGCGCCTCCTCGTGCGAGAAGTAGATGCGATGGTTCAGCGCGGCGCAGCCGCTGCCGTCCCAGCGATAGCCGACGATGCAGCGCTGCCAGATCAGCCCGGTCTGGCGATCGGTCACCTCGCTGCCATCGCTCGACAGCGTGTACCGATCCGCAATGGCCAGCGGCTGCACCGACGACCGCACCAAGCGCAGGGCCAGGCCGGAGCTGCGGTTGGTGGTGCGGCTGAGGATGGCGAAGCCGAAGTCGGTCGAGCCGCTGTAGAAGGCATGCTGCGCGTTCGCCGTGGCCGACCAGTATGGCTGTGACCCGAAGGTGCCATCGCCGTAGGGAACCGATCCCAGGGTGTTGGGGAACCACGCCGCCACGATGGTGGGGCCCGGCCGGTCCACGCTGTAGTCGATCAGGCCCTGCAACTCGTCGAGCGTGGGCAGGCGCCAGTCGGAATAGCCGCACAGCGCGATGCCGTTGACGTACTTCACGTAGCCCACGGTGTTGTTGTCGGCGTCGATCTGGGCCTGGGTGGGTGCCAGCGTGCCGTTGACCTGCGGCCGGGCCGTGCTGTCGAAGTTGCTGTACTTCAGACTGGCCGCACGCGGGCCGCTGGCGGGCTTGCCTTCCCACACCAGGCCGGTGATGTTGTCCTTCACGCAATCGGTCTTGTCGTGGGCGCCGCCACCGGCCTTGGGCAGCAGGCTGTAGCTCAGGCTGCCGCCCAGCATGCCGTCCTGCTTGCCGGCGCCGCTCAAGGCCACGGCCTCGGCGCTGTTGCAGGCCACCAGCGCACTGCTGCCGGCGGCAAAACACTGGCCGGTGGTGATGCCGGTGGGCGGCAGCCGTCCGCGGGCCACCACCGCCACGTCGCCGGCGATGACCTGGGTCACCGCCTCGCTGCTGCCGCTGGCGTTGTAGGCGGCCACGCTCACGCTCTGGCCGGCGGCAGGGCCGAGGGCGCTGCTGACGAAGGCCCAGGCCCCGGTGCCGGCATCGGCCAGCGTGCTGCTGGTCTCGCCGCCCGGCCAGGTGATGCGCACGCCCACGCCGGCGGGGGCCGTGCCGCTGACGAGCACGCTGCCGTCGCCCTGCCGCAGCGCCTGGCTGATGGTGGGTGCCGCGGGTGCGACGGGCACCACCGGGGTGGCCGCCACACTGAGCACCAGGGTCTCGGTGGCCAGGGGCTGGTGGCTGCCGGCCACGCCGTCGTCCTTGTAGCCGATGGTGAGGGTCTTGTCGCCGGCGCTGGCGTAGCTGTGGCTGATGGTCGCGCTGCGCCCGTCGCTGCCGATGCCCACCAGCTGGCTGATGCCGTCGCCGAAGCTCACCACGGCCGACCTGACACCGCTCCAGGCCTGGCTGAGCCACAGCGTGAAGGTCTCGGCCACGCTCAGGCGGCTGCGGTCGAGGTTGAGCACGGCCAGCGGGGTGCAGCTGCCATCGACCATGATCTGGCCGGCCGCACAGGTGGCGCCGTCGGCCACGGCCAGCGCCTGCTGCGCCAGCACGCTGCCGCCCGAGCTGGCCACCACGGTGAGCGTGCTGAGCTGGCCCGGCGCGGCGCCCGGCGTGCACAGCACCGAGAAGCCGGTGGCCGACTGCTCGACCGGCGCGTAGCAGCTCTCGGCCGCGTTCGTCAGCGACAGCAGGGCCGTCAGCGGCAGGTTGACGCCGGTGACCCGGAACAGGGTCTGCTGTCCGACGATGGCGCTCTGCGGCGAGACCGCGATGACCCGGGTCTGGCCGTCGCCCACGATCGGGTTGCTGCCGGCCAGCCACTCCTGCCGGTTGTTCAGCCCGTCGCCGTCGGGGTCGGCCAGCGCGATGGCCTCGCCGCTGGCGCCGGTCAGACCGAAGCGCTGCTCCCATTGGTCGAGGATGCCGTTGCCATTGGCGTCGCTTGCACTCAGCGGCACCTCGGCATACTGCCGCGCCCAGCGGCCCCAGCTGCTGTAGCCACCCAGGCGCGCCAGGTAGTCGCCGGGCGCGGTCAGCACCACCCAGGCCACGCTGTCGTCGCCCTGCGGGTCGGGCAGCAGGCGGTAGCTGCCGGCCGCCACGCCGATGGGCGCCACGATGCGCGGCGCCGTGAAGCGCTGCCAGGTGATGAAGCTCTCGGGCAGCAGGTTGCCGAACAGGCTGAACAGCGGGTTGGCCACGTTGCTGGCCGTCAGCCGCACCTTGATGGCCCGGCTGTCGTCGGGGTGCACCGTGCCCGCGCCGGTGGGCACGAAGGCCTGCAGCACCGGCAGATCGGCCAGCGTGGTGTCGGCAATGATCTCGGCCTTGCGGTAGGTGGTGTAGTCGGCCTTGTCGGCCTCGCGCGGGTAGACCAGCAGCTGCTGGTCCCACACGGTGAAGTCGGCGTACATCCAGGCGTTGAGGCCGGCCGACAGGCGCGTCTTGGTGAGCCGGTAGTCGGCGTCGGCGGCCATGTCGAGCTGCTGCTGGTCGAAGTCGACGTCGGCCTCGAACTGCACATGGCCCTGCAGGCCGACCTCGGTGTTGACATAGGGGTCGAGCACGATCTTGCCGGTCAGCGCCTCGTAGCCTGTCAGCTCCACGCTGGGCAGCAGGCGCAGCTGCAGGTCGGCCTCGGCCTGGCCCTGGCCGCCGGCCTTGAAGTTGTAGACCGGCGCGGCGGCGCTGATCACGCGGTACTCGCCGTTGACGAGTTCCAGGCCGAACTGCAGGTCGTCGTAGCCCAGCGTCAGCGTCTCGATGGCGTGCAGTTCGCCGCTGACCTGGCCGGTGATGCGCATGTCCAGGCGGAACACGCCGCTGATGACGATCGGCAGGCCCGCCGGGGTGACGTAGACCTTGAAGAACTTGCGCGGCGTGATCACCTCCAGTGTCTTGTCCATGCTGCCCTGGGCGGTGGCGTCGATGGTCAATGTCTGCACCACGCGCGGGCTGGCCTGGGCCAGCAACTTGGCATGGGTCAGGCGGGCGCCGCTGATGGTCTTGTCGAAGCTGACGCGCGGCGAGAAGGTGGTGACCAGGCTGTTGTGCACCTTGAAGTCGCCGCTGCCCTCGAACACCTTGTCGGCCGGCTCGCTCTCGGGCAGCGCGTCGGTGGTGACGAAGACCTCCAGCTCGAAGTCGATCGTCTCGCGCCAGGCGGCCGACAGGTCGTCGCCGCTGCAGCCGTCACCGGCGTCGTCCATGTAGACCGTGGCGGTGACGCGGTAGGGCGCGTCGGTGGCGGTGCCGGTGCCGGCGCTGAAGTTCAGCGCCTGCGTGGCGCGGGTGACCCGTCCGCCCGACTGGGTGGTCACCTGCACCAGCGGCGCCAGCGTCACCGCCAGCGCCTGCGGCTGGCTGTCGGTGCCGTAGCCGCGCACGGCGCCCAGCGTCACCTTGCACACGCCCACGGCGGTGCTGGACGTGAACGGCGTGGCGTTGCTGGTGATCTGCAGCGTCAGCTGGCTCTGGCCCTGGCCGCCTTCGGTGATCTCGATGCGGCTGGCGCCGTCCACCTTGGCCCAGCTGCCTTGCACCGTGAGGCCGGTGCCGGCCTGGAAGCCGGCGGCGCTGGCGCTCTTGTGCCCCAGCGCCTGCTTGTCGGGTGCGGCGTCGGCCACCGCGGCCAAGTAGCGCAGCTGGCTCTGCGGCCAGCTGAAGTGGTGCTCACGCTCGCGGCCCGGCCGGGCCTGGGCGACGGCCATGCCCTCGCTGCGCGCACGGCTGCCCACGGCACTGGGCACGCTGCCCATGCGGAAGCTGCTGCTGAGCTGCAGCTCGCTGACCACCTCGGTCACCGCTGCCGCACGGGTCTGCAGCGTGGTGCTGCCGTTGGCGGTGCTCACGCCGACCACCTTGCGCAGGAAGCCCAGGCCACCGTTGGCCTCGGCGCTGCTGACGAAGCTGCCCACCGCCGGCGCGGCCACGCCGGGCTGCAGGGTGATGCGGTCGGCGGCGATGCCGGCCAGTTGCGTGGCCTCCAGCGCCTGCACCGTGGTGCCGGCCACCGCGGTGGCGGCCTGGTCGGCCACCACCAGCGACAGTGCGTCGCTGACCGTGCGTGCACCGTCGCCGTCGATGGCCACCAGCCGCACGTAGTTCGTCTTGCCGGGCTGCAGGCCGCTGGTGACCTGGGCCGAGCTGTTGCCCACCGCGTCGTGGCGCAAGGTGCTGGCCGGGCCGTCGGCCACGGTCGTGAAACCCGCCTCGGTCGACACGTGGACCTGGTAGCGCATGGCCGCCGCCGGCGTGCGGTCGTCGGCGGCGGGCAGCCAGCTGGCGTTCAAGGCCCCCACGGCCGATGAACTGACCTCGACCAGGCGCACCTGCGTGGGCGCGAGGTTGGCCACCGGCGGGGTCACCGGGGGAGTCACCGGCGCGGCCGGGCTGTCGCCGCCACCACCACCGCCACAGGCCACCAGCAGCGTGCAGGCCAGACCGGCGGCCAGGCGGCCCAGGGGCCGCTGCCAGCCGCTGGCGGCCGCTGGGTGCTGCCCGGGCCGCGCCACCAACGACGGGGAGGTGACGATCGATGCCGCTGTGCGTGTGCTCATGGGAACTGCTCTGTTGCTGCCGGGTCTGCAAACCCTCGCGCAACCACCACGACCAAGGGAACCGGCGTCAGTATCCCCGATGACCCTGCTGCCATTGAGGGCAAGAGGCCGCCCATTCGCGGGGTCAGGCGCGTGCTTTCCTGCACGCCGGGCACGAAGGCCGCGATGGCCGATGCCCTCGACGACCGGCGCCCGCCGTGCCGGCCCCCCGGCCACCGGCCCGGTGCCTAGGCCGACGGTTCGGCGCGCAGCGCGGCCTTGTGGATCTTGCCGGCCGGCGTCATCGGCAGCGCCTCGCGCAGCACGATCTGGCGCGGCACCTTGTAGTCGGCCAGGTGCTCGGCGCACCAGGCGCGGATGTCGCTCTCGCGCAGGCCGCTGTCGGGCTTGGGGATCACGTAGACGCGGCCCACCTCGCCCAGCACCGGGTCGCCCACGCCGATGATGGCGGCCATCATCACGCCCGGATGGCGGTTGATCAGCGCCTCCACCTCGGCCGGGTAGACGTTGAAGCCGCCCTGGATGTACATGTCCTTCTTGCGGCCCTTCAACGTGATCACGCCACGCGCGTCCACCTCGCCCAGGTCGCCGGTCTGCAGCCAGCCGTCGCCGCTGAAACCCTGGCCGGCGGCCGCGCCGATGTAGCCCGGCACCACGCCCACGCCCTTGAAACACAGCTCGCCGATGACGCCCGCCGGCAGCGCCTCGCCATGCGGGCCGGCGATGCGCAGCGAGGCGCCGGCAAAGGGCTTGCCGATGGTGCCCATCAGGTCCTCGTGGCTGCGCTCCCAGGGCGTCATCACGATCGCGCCCGAGGTCTCGGTCAGGCCGTACAGGTTCATCAGCGTGGCGTTGGGCAAACGCTGCGCCAGCCGCTCCAGCAGCACCGCATCGACGTTCGAGCCGCCCGAGAACACCAGCCGCACCGCCGAGAAGTCGACCTTGTCGACGCGTGCATTCATCAGCAGCAGCGTCAGCATGGTCGGCACGCCGGCCACGATGGTGGGCCGGTGCTGCTGCATCAGCGTGATCACGGCATCGGCCTTGAACTCGGGCACCAGCACCACGGTGCCGCCGCCCACCAGGTGGGTGAGCACGCCGCAGGTGATGCCGCCGACGTGGTTCAGCGGGTTGGCCATGTGGATCAGGTCGGCGTCGCTCACCCGGGTGTGGGCGGCCTGGGCGGCGGCGCTGGCCAGCAGGCTGTGGTGGGTCAGCCCGGCGCCCTTGGGCCGGCCGGTGGTGCCCGAGGTGTAGATCACCATCGCCACGTCGTCGGGCAGCACCCGGCGCCGCAGCGCCGACAGCCGCCCGGCCTCCAGCGGCGTGGCGGCCAGCGCGGCCAGGCTGTTGAGGCCGCTGCCGTCGATGGCGATGACGTGGCGCAGCGCCGGCAGGCGCGGGCCCAGGCGCTGGAACATCGCGACGAAGTCGAAGCCCTCGTGCTCGCGCAGCGTGAACACCGCCTTGGTCTCGCTGTCGCCCAGCATCGCCTCCAGCTCGCTGTCGCGGTAGCGCACGCTCAGCCCCACCACCGCCACGCCGATCTTGGCCGCGGCATAGAACAGCAGCAGCCATTCCATCTGGTTCAGCCCGATGATGCCGATGCGGTCGCCGCGCTGCAGCTTCAGCCCCATCAGGCCGCAGGCCATCTGGTCGCTGGCGGCGTCCACCAGGGCCCAGCCGTAGGCCGTGCCTTGCTCGATGTAGGCCGGCCTGTCGCCGCGGCGGCGCGCCGCCTGGCTGAGGGGGTCGCCGATGGTGGTGGGCGGGGGGGGCGGTACGGGGGCGGGCTTGGGCATGGCGGGCGGGGCTCCTGGGTCGTGCATGCTGGGGCGTGCGGCGCGGTGCCGTCTTGCGGCGACTTGCTGGCCGACGCCGGCGTGCCCGATGCTGCGGGATGCGGCATTGAATCGGTTGCGGCGCCGCGCCTACATCGTCGCTTTCGACGATTCATGCACCCCGCCGCGCATGTGAGACTGCCCGCTGACCCTGATCTGGAGGCCGATGGTGTCATCCCCTGCCTGCAACGAATCTGCCGCGGCCGACGACGCGTTCCGCGACGAGGTGCGGCAGTTCCTCGCCACCGAACTCACCGACGACCTGCGCCTGGCCGGCCGGCGCACCGCCGGCATCTTCACCGACTACGACGACGGCCAGCGCTGGTTCCGCATCCTGTCGCGCCGCGGCTGGGCCGTGCCGCACTGGCCGGTGGCATGGGGTGGCTGCAACTGGACGCCGCGCCAGCACGCCATCTTCGCCAGCGAGCTGTCGGCGGCGCAGGCGCCGGTGCTGGCGCCGCAGGGCGCGCGCATGGTCGCGCCGGTGGTGCTGGCCTTCGGCACGCCCGAGCAACAAGCCCGCTGGCTGCCGGCCATCCGCAACGGCGACGACTACTGGGCCCAGGGCTACAGCGAGCCGGGCTCGGGCTCCGACCTGGCGTCGCTGCAGTGCAAGGCGGTGCGGGACGGTGACCACTACGTCATCAACGGCACCAAGATCTGGACTACCCATGCGCAGTGGGCCAACCGCATCTTCTGCCTGGTGCGCACCAGCAGCGCCGGCAAGCCGCAGCAGGGCATCAGCTTCCTGCTGTTCGACATGGACACGCCGGGCATCACGGTGCGGCCGATCATCAGCATCTCGGGCGACCACGAGCTGAACCAGGTCTTCTTCGACGATGTGCGGGTGCCGGCCACGGCCTTGCTGGGCGAGGAGAACAAGGGCTGGACCATCGCCAAGTACCTGCTGGTGCACGAGCGCGGCGGCACCTACGCGCCCGGCCTGCGCGCCCGCCTGGGCCGGCTGCAGCGCGCGGCGGTGCAGGCCTTTGCCGACCGGCCCGGCGACGACGACGAGCGCCGCGACGTCGAGCGGCTGCTGGCCGACGCGGCCTGCCGCATCGACGCGCTGCACGCGCTGGAGCAGCAGGTGCTGGCCGCGCGCATCTGCGGCGAGGAGCAGCCCATCGCGCCGTCGGTCGGCAAGCTGCTGGGCACCGAGCTGCGCCAGTTCATCACCGAGATCGCGGTCACCATCGCCGGGCCCTACGCCGCGGCCCGGCTGCCCCAGGCCGATTGCGCCGCGCATGCGCTGGCGCTGCCCGAGGACGCGGTGTGGGCGATGAGCACCTACCTCAACGACCGCGCCGCGTCGATCTACGCCGGCACGAATGAAGTGCAACGCAACCTGATCGCGCAGCATCTGCTGAGCCACTGACCATGGATGCCCTCTTTCCCCTCAGCGACACCCAGGCCCTGATGCAGGACAGCCTGTCGCGCTGGCTGCAGGACCACGCCCCGTTCGAGCGCCGCGCCGCGCTGCTGGCCTCGCCCGAGGCCATCACGCCGCTGTGGGTGGGCCTGACCGAATCGCTGGGCCTGCTGGGCGCCGCCTTGCCCGAAGACGCCGGCGGCCTGGGCGGTGGCCTGGCCGACCACCTGGTCATCCTGCAGGCGCTGGGCCATGCGCTGCTGCCCGAGCCCTATGCCGCCTGCGTGGTCACCGGCGCCGGCCTGCTGCAGCGCCTGCCGGGCGAGCGGCCGCGCCAGCTGCTGGCCGGCGTGGCCGACGGCACGGTGCGCCCGGTGCTGGCCGCGCTGGAACCGGCCGGCCGGCACGATCTGTCGCAGGTGGCCACCACGGTGCGCAGCAGCGGCGGCGCCAGCCTCGTCACCGGCCGCAAGGCGGTGGTGCGCGCCGCGCCCTATGCCACGCACTGGCTGGTCAGCGCCCGCGACGAAGCCGGCACCCTGCGCCTGGCGCTGGTGCGGCCCGACGCCGCCGGCATCAGCCGGCGTGACCTGCGCCTGGCCGATGGTGGCTGGGCCAGCGAGCTGGGCTTCGACCACACGCCGGCCGAGGCGCTGCTGGGCGATGCCGGCACCGACGTGTTGCCGCTGCTGGTGCAGGCCGCCGACGAAGCGCTGCTGGCCGCCGGCGCCGAGGCCGTGGGCGTGACGCAGCGGCTGATGCACGACACGCTGGACTACGTGCGCCAGCGCAAGCAGTTCGGCACCACACTGGCCAGTTTCCAGGTGCTGCAGCACCGCCTGGCCGACATGCACATGGCCTGGCTGCTGGCGCGCGCGCTGGTGGGCGCCACGCTGGCGGCGATGGACGGCCCCGCCGCCGAGCGCCGCCGTGCGGTGGCCTCGGCCCAGGTGGCGGTGGCGCGCGCCGCGCGCACCGTGGGGCAGGGCGCGGTGCAGCTGCACGGCGGCATGGGCATGACCGACGAGCTGGTGGTGGGCCACGGCTTCAAGCGCCTGACGCTGATCGAACACCATTTCGGCAGCGTCGACGTGCACCTGCGCCGCGTGGCGGCGCTGCAGCCCTTACGTTAGACCAACCCGCTAGACCAACCCGCCAGACCATCACGGCCGCTTCGCCCGCCGCGGACCTTTCCACATTCCTTGCCTTGTCCGGAGACCCCGCATGACCATGACCTTTGCCCGCAGCTGGACCGACGAAGACCTGGACCGCTGGCGCGACACCTGCGCGCGTTTTGCCGAGACCGAGCTGATGCCCGACGACGAGGCCGCCCGCAAGCGCGGCAACGTGGGCCACGCGGTGTGGCGCAAGGCCGGCGAACTGGGCCTGCTGTGCACCGACATCCCGGAGGAGTTTGGCGGCGGCGGCGGCGACTTCCGCCACGAGGCCGTGCTGTACGAGGAGTGCGCGCGCCGCGGCCTGTCGGGCTGGGCCAACTCGGTGCACACCATCGTGGCGCATTACTTCCTGAACCACGGCACGCCCGAGCAGAAGCAGAAGTACCTGCCCAGGCTGGCCACCGGCGAGCTGGTGGGTGCCATCGCGATGACCGAGCCCGGCGCCGGCAGTGATCTGCAGGGCATCCGCGCCAAGGCCGAGAAAGTGTCGACACCGCACGGCGACCATTACGTCCTGAACGGCAGCAAGACCTTCATCACCAACGGTTTCCTGGCCGGCGTGGTGCTGGTGGTCTGCAAGACCGACCCCACGCAAGGCGCCCGCGGCACATCGATCCTGATCGTCGAGACCGAGAACTGC
>JAURXG010000510.1 GCA_030654555.1 Aquabacterium sp. | reverse complement strand
CCCAGCAGTTGCAGATCGATCGCGTCACACAGGCAGTGCAGCACCAGCAGGTGGGTCTCGAGCACCCGCACCCGGCGGTCGTGCGGCACGGCCACCAGCACGTCGGTTTCGCTCAGCACCGCGCGCAGCGCGCCGCCGGTGCGCCCGGTGAGCGCGATCACGGTCATGTCCTTGCCCTGCGCGGCCGCCGCGGCCGCCAACAGGGCGGGGTGGTCGCCGACGCTGTCGATCAGCAGCAGCAGATCACCCGGCTGGCCCAGCGTCTCGACCTGGCGCGCCAGCACCGCATCGAAGCCGCCGGCCGACGGCAGCGCCGCCAGCGCCGACAGCACCGGGCCGTCCACCCCCAGCGCCAAGGCGGCCAGGCCAGGCCGTTCACGCTCGAAGCAGCCCATCAGTTCGGCCGCCACCAGCTGCGCCAGGCTGGCCGATGCGCCCAGGCCGGCTACCAGCAGGCGGCCACCGGCCGTGAGGCCGGCCACCAATGCGGCGGCGGCCTGTTCGATCGGGCGGCCCAGCACCTCGGCCGCCTGGTACTTGAGGTCGGCGCTTTCGAAGAATTGTTGCTGGATGCGCTGCTCAAGCATGGACATGCATCATAAGACAGGGTCCCCGGGCGTCAGTTCCCCCGGCATCGCCCGCTCAGCGGCCCGACGCGTCGAAGGCGCCGGGCAGCCACTGCAGCTGGTCACCGTCGATGGCCACCACATCGAAGCGGCAGGGCGGCAGCACGGCCAGCGCCATCAGGTAGTGCTGCGCGGCACGCACGATGCGCCGCTGCTTGGCCGCCGACACGCTGCCGGCCGCGCCGCCATGCGAGGTTTCACGCCGGCTGCGCACCTCCACGAAGACCAGCGTGCCGTCGGGTGCGCGCAGGATCAGGTCGATCTCGCCGGCACGCTGGCGCGGGCCGCCGGCCAGCCGATAATTGCGCTGCACCAGCCGCAAGCCCTGGTGCTGCAGATACGCCAGCGCCCGGTCTTCGCCGCTGTCGCCCACCGCCTTGGTGCTGGGGCCTTGATGCCCCGGCCCGCCCGATCCGCCACGCTCCCGGCCCCAGCCCTTGAACATCGCTCCCCCACTGCTGCAACAGGCCGCGGCCGCCGCCACCGGCGGCCAGCACCACCCGGCGGGATCACTGTACGTGGTCGCCACGCCCATCGGCAACCTGGCCGACATCACGCTGCGTGCGGTGCACGTGCTCGGGCTGGTGGACGCCGTGGCCTGCGAGGACACCCGCGTCACCGGTCAGCTGCTGCGCCACCTGGGGCTGGACAAGCCGCTGATCGCCCTGCACCAGCACAACGAGCAGGCCGCTGCCCGCGGCGTGGTCGACCGCCTTGCGCTGGGCCAGCGCGTGGCTTATGCCAGCGATGCGGGCACGCCGGCGATCAGCGACCCCGGCGCGCTGCTGGTGGCCGCGGTGGCCGCGGCCGGCCACCGGGTGCTGCCGATTCCCGGCGCCAGCAGCGCCGTGGCCGCGCTCAGCGCCGCGGGCGACACCTTGGCCCAAGGCTTCACCTTCATCGGCTTCGCGCCGGCCAAGGGCGCCGAGCGCCGCGCCTGGCTGCAGGCGGCAGCGCAGGCGCCGCTGTGCCAGGTGATGTTCGAGGCCCCGCACCGCATCGAGGCGCTGATCGCCAGCCTGGCCGAGGCCGCGCCGCAGCGCCGCATCACACTGTGCCGCGAGCTGACCAAGCAGTTCGAGACCATCGCCACGATGGCCGCCGTCGAGCTGCCAGCCTGGCTGGCGGCCGACGCCAACCGCGCGCGCGGCGAGTTCGTGCTGGTGCTGCATGCGCTGCCGGCAGCGGTGGTGGCCGATGATCACGGCCTGCCGCCCGAAGCCGAACGGCTGTTGGGCCCGCTGCTGCGGGAACTGCCGCTGAAGCAGGCCGTGGCGCTGGCCGCCGAGTTGAGCGGCGCGCCGAGAAACGCCCTGTATCAACATGCGCTCGCATTGCGACAGGCCGCCGACGCAGCGCCGGACGCCCCGGCCTGAGCGCGGAGCGCCGGCGAGATCGGATCGCACTGCCATACATGAGGCTGAACCCCAAGGGGATCGCAGCCTGAAAGCAAGAAGGCCTGCAGGGCACATCGCCTGCAGGCCTTCCTCGGTGACGCTCGCGCCGTCAAGCCGTCTTGCGCCGCCTTGTGACAGCCAAACCGGCCAGGCCAAGGCCCACGATGGCCAGGGTAGCCGGCTCGGGCAGCGGTGGCGGGACACCGCAACTGGTCTGATCCGTGTGCACGCACATCAAGGTGCCCGCCATGGCGCCCCCGTCGGTTGCGACCAAGGTGAACCAGTACGCAAAGCTGGTCATGCTGGTGGTGAACCCGGGTACGCCAACCACGCCGAAGAGGGGATTCCAGGAGTCCTGCACCGTGTTCGTGTTACTCCGTGCCGCGGCGACTGCCAGCAGATCAATGGTGTTGATCAAGCTGCCTTGGTCGTAGATTCTCAGCATCAGACTGTCGAGGTCGGCAAGCCCGACATTGCTGGTCGCACTGCCGTAGGTCGCCGAGAAGTCGAAATTCCACCATGCCCGGTTCGATGCCACCGGAATGTTGTCGTCATCTGCGCCCGCCCGGACGGTGTAGAAATAAGAGTCGGCCGGATCCGGCGTCACGGGGCCGTCGCGGCGTTGTTGGGCGCGCAGCCCCAACTCGATCGGCGCGTTGCCGAGCTGGTTCGCAATGACAAAGGCGCCGTTCACTTGGCCGTTGTTGCCAGGTGGATTCCATGCGACTGCAAGATCCGAGTTGTAGACGAGCGTTGCAGATGCCGAGGCGCTGGCGATGCCCAGCAACACAGCAGCTGCGCGGCCAAGGAAAGTTGTTGATCTCATGATTGAACTCCTCCACCTTCTTGCTGCGACGACATGCCGCGGCACTAAAGCGGTAGCGGTCGCAATCTTCGTGCCGACATCCAGGGAGTGGAAAAAGTCACGCAAATTCAAGGGCTTGGGTGATCTTCCCTGGCAAGGTCATGGTGGCTCTGTAAAGCCCTCCGACAAGCTCGACGCCCTGGACGTGTTGGGTCGGGTTCGGGCAGCACAGCCCTGTCACATGACGGCGGAAGGGCGATCCTCGCTGCCTACAATCGGCAGATGATCTCTCGCGAACCCACCCTCGAACGCCTCGCTATCGCCCAGCAACTGCTGATCGAGCCTTTTGGTCTCGACGAGGCCAAGCTGGCCGGTGCGCTGGGCGTGATCGGCGAGCACCGCATCGACGACGCCGACCTGTATTTCCAGATCACCCGCCACGAGGGCTGGAGCCTGGAGGAAGGCATCGTCAAGAGCGGCAGCTTCTCGATCGACCAGGGCGTGGGCGTGCGTGCGGTGGCGGGCGAGAAGACCGCCTTCGCCTACAGCGACGACATCTCCGAAGCCAGCCTGCTCGACGCCGCGCGCACGGTGCGCAGCATCGCCGCGGCCGGCCAGAGCCGCCGGGTGAAGGTGGGTCGCGCACCGCGCATCGCCACCAGCCGCGCCCTGTATTCACCCACCGATCCGATCGCCACGCTCGACAGCACGCAGAAGGTGGCGCTGCTCGAGAAGATCGAGAAGATGGCCCGTGCCCGCGATCCGCGCATCGTGCAGGTGATGGCCGGCGTGGCCGCCGAGTACGACGTGGTGCTGGTGGCGCGCGCCGACGGCACCCGCGCCGCCGACGTGCGCCCGCTGGTGCGGCTGTCGATCACCGTGATCGCCGAATCCAACGGCCGCCGCGAGGTGGGCTCGGGCGGCGGTGGCGGGCGCTTCGGCTTGGGCTACTTCCAGGAAGCGCAGCTGTCGCTGTACGTCGACCAGGCGGTCAACGCCGCGCTGACGAACCTCGAATCGCGCCCCGCCCCGGCCGGCGTGATGACCGTGGTGCTGGGCCCGGGCTGGCCCGGCGTGCTGCTGCACGAGGCGGTGGGCCACGGGCTCGAGGGCGACTTCAACCGCAAGGGCTCGTCCACTTTCGCCGGGCGCATCGGCCAGCGCGTGGCGGCCAAGGGCGTCACCGTGCTCGACGACGGCACCATCGCCGACCGGCGCGGCTCGCTCAACGTCGACGACGAGGGGCACGCCAGACAGCGCAACGTGCTGATCGAGGACGGCATCCTCAAGGGCGACCTCCAGGATTCGATGAACGCCCGGCTGATGGGCGTCAAGCCCTCCGGCAATGGCCGCCGCGAGAGCTACGCCCATGTGCCGATGCCG
>JAURXG010000484.1 GCA_030654555.1 Aquabacterium sp. | reverse complement strand
CCGGCGGCAGCGCGGCCACCACGTCGGCCAGGCCGCCGGTCTTGACCAGCGGGTAGACCTCGGCGGCTACATGCAGAACCCGCATCGCGATCAGCTCTCCAGGGCCCGCAGCATGCCGCGGGTGACCAGGGTCACGCCCTGCTCGCTGCGGTGGAAGCGCCGCGCGTCCTCGGCCGGGTCTTCGCCGATCACCATGCCGTCGGGGATGTGGCAACCGCGGTCGACCACCACCTTGGTCAGGCGTGCACCGCGGCCCACCTGCACCTCGGGCAGCAGCACGCTCCAGTTGACACTGGCATGCGAATGCACCCGCACGCTGGAGAACAGCACCGAGCGGAACACGCCGCCCGAGACGATGCAGCCACCCGAGACCAGCGACTCCACCGCCAGCCCGCGCCGGTCGGCCTGGTTGTGCACGAACTTGGCCGGCGGCAGCTGCGGCTGGTAGGTCCAGATCGGCCAGCGCGTGTCGTAGAGGTTCAGCTCGGGGTCGGTGGCGGTCAGGTCGATGTTGGCGTCCCAGTAGGCATCGATCGTGCCCACGTCGCGCCAGTACGGCTGCAGCCCCGGCTTGGTGCCCACGCAGCTGAGGTCGAACGGGTGCGCCACGGCCTTGCCGTTGCGCACTGCCGCCGGGATGATGTCCTTGCCGAAGTCGTGGCTCGAATTGGGATCGGCGATGTCGCGCTCCAGCTCCTTGTAGAGGTAGCGCGCATTGAAGATGTAGATGCCCATGCTGGCCAGCGCGCGGTCGGGCTTGCCGGGCAGGGCCGGCGGATCGGCGGGCTTCTCGACGAAATCGATGATGCGGCGCTGTTCGTCGATGTGCATCACGCCGAAGGCGGTGGCCTCCATGCGCGGCACCTCGATGCAGCCCACGGTGCACTCGTGGCCCTTGGCCACATGGTCGGCCAGCATCAGCGCGTAGTTCATCTTGTAGATGTGGTCGCCGGCCAGCACCACGATGTAGTCGGCGCCATAGGCGGCCAGGATGTCCTGGTTCTGGTAGACCGCGTCCGCGGTGCCGCGGTACCAGCTCTCTTCGTCCACCCGCTGCTGGGCGGGCAGCA
>JAURXG010000481.1 GCA_030654555.1 Aquabacterium sp. | reverse complement strand
ACGGCGGCCACCTGGTTGGCCTGGTAGTCGGCATGCGCGGCCTGCGCCTGCTCGGCCCAGGGCACGCTGACCGGTGCGGCCAGCGCTTCCAGCGCCTTGGCCGCGCTGGCCATGCTGGATTGCAGCATCAGGTCGGCCGCGTAGACCCGGCCCAGTTCCTCGGGCCCGGCGTGGATGTGCACCAGCCGCTGCTTCGGCCGCGGCGGCTCGATCAGGGTGTAGCCGCCGGTGGTCATCTCGCCCAGGCGCACGCCCAGCGCGATGATCAGGTCGGCGTCCTTCACCCGCTGCGCCAGCTTGGGGTTGATGCCGATGCCCACGTCGCCGGCATACAGCGGATGGCGGTTATCGAAGGTGTCCTGGAAGCGGAAGCCGCAGCCCACCGGCAGCTGCCAGTTCTCGGCAAAGCGCTGAAGCGCGCGCGCGGCCTCGGCGTCCCAGCCGCCGCCGCCGGCGATCAGCAGCGGCTGCCTGGCGGCCATCAGCATCGCGCGCAGGTCGCGCAGCCCGCCGGGGGCGGGCCAGGCATGGGCCGGCTCGGCAAACGGCAGCACCGCGGCGGCGGTGGGCGTGGTGAGCATGTCCTCGGGCAGCACCACCACCACCGGGCCAGGGCGGCCCTGCAGCGCCGTGTGGAAGGCGCGCGCCACGTACTCGGGCAGCCGGTCGGCGTGCTGCACCTCGCCCACCCACTTGGCCAGGCCCAGCGTGCCGGGGCCGAACATCTGGCGGTAGTCCAGTTCCTGGAAGGCCTCGCGGTCGCGCTGGTCGCTGGCCACCTGGCCGACGAACAGCACCAGCGGCGTCGAATCCTGGAACGCGGTGTGGATGCCGATGCTGGCATTGGTGGCGCCCGGGCCGCGGGTGACGAAGCACACCCCGGGCCGCCCGCTCAGCTTGCCCTGCGCCTCGGCCATGAAGGCCGCGCCGCCCTCCTGCCGGGAGGCGATGAAGCGGATCTGCTCGCGGTGCTGGTGAAAGCCGTCGAGCACGGCCAGGTAACTTTCGCCCGGCACGCCGAACGCGGTGGTGACACCCTGGGCGATCAGGGCTTCGACGAGGACGTGGCCGGCGGGTCTGGTGGTCATGGGTCGGTTCTTCAAGCGGGGGCGGGCCGATTATCGACAGGGCGCAGTTCACGCCGCACCCGGCGCACCCGGAAGGCGCTGACGATCAGCACCATCTGCACCGCCGCCAGGCCGATCCAGACGGCGCTGTACTGGTGCAGGTCCATCAGCCGCCCGAAGATCAGCGGCGCGATGGCCTGGCCGGTGTCCAGGCCGGAATACACCACGCCGAAGACCCGGCCGCTGGCGTTCTCGGGTGTCGAGCGCTTGACCAGCATGTCGCGCGACGGGCTGGCGCTGCCGGTCACGGCGCCCATCAGGCCGAACAGCAGCGGCACCGCCCAGCCGGGCACCGGCCCCAGCGCCACCCACAGCGCGATGCAGGCCGCCAGGCCCATGCCCACGCCCACCACGCGCTCGCAGCGCGCCGGGTCGCTGGCCAGGAAGCCGCCCACCACCATGCCGCTGGCGCTGCCCACCATGTAGATCGTCAGGCAGGCCGCCACCCAGGGCAGCGGCACGGCGTGCAGCTGACGCGCCGCCTCCGGCGCAAAACTCTGCACCACGCTCAGCGCCATCGCGTAGAAGAAGAAGAAGGCGAAGCACATCCACACCGCCGGGATGCGCAGGAAATCGAACGGCCCTTCGGTGGAGGCCGCCACCTGCGGCGCGGCGCGGCCCGGCACCCCCGCGGCCACCGGCACCGGTGGCGCGGCGGCCAGTTCCAGCGCCAGCCGGTCGCGCTGCCACCAGATCACCGCCAGCACCGTCAGGGCCACCGCCGCGCCGCTGAACATCGCCGCGCGCCAGCCGAAGGCCAGCGCCATCGGCACCATCAGCGCCGGCGCCAGCGCCCAGCCCAGCGTGCCGGTGATGCCGTGGGCGCTGTAGGCATGGCCCAGCCGGCTCTTGTGCACCTTGCGGTTGAGCAGCGTGTAGTCGACCGGGTGGAACACGCCGTTGCCGACGCCGGCCACCACCGCCCAGGCCGCCAGCATCGCGTAGCTGCTGCTGCTGGCATAACCCAGCGCGGCCAGGCCCAGCAGCGACAGCCCGCCCAGCAGCACCGGGCGCGGGCCGAAGCGGTCGACGACGAAGCCCGAGGCCGTCGGCACCGCGCTGGAGACGACGAAGAAGATCGTCAGCAGCGCGCCCAGCTCGGTGTAGCTGACGCCGAAGGCGTCCTTGAGCCACGGAAACAGCGGCGCCAGCAGCAGCTGGCTGAAGTGGCTGACGCCATGTGCCAGCCCCACCAGCGCGATGATGGAGGCGTCCTGGCGCAGCGGCGGCGCCGGATCGGCCAGGGTGTCGGCGGTGGCGGTGGCGCTGTTCATGGCGCGGATGGTAGGGCCAGCCCGGCGGCGCACCCTGGCACCGGCGGGACAAGCCGCCGGCGCTGTCGGTTCGGCCGTTGCGGCCGCGCATTTCGGCACCCCGGCTGCAAGCGATGTAAGCGGTGGTAGCCGGCGCGCCGCGGCGCCACCCCGGCCAGGCCTTCACGCGGCACTACATCACGAAACGTTTGCTTGACGTTCCAGCTCTAGAGTGCGGTTCAACAAAACCGGGAGATGGTCATGCTCAACAGCCTGTTCGGCGATCTGACACCGCGACGACTGCCGGCCACGCCGCCCCAGGCCGCCCGTGGCGTGGCCGCCGCAGAGAACACCGTCGTCGCCGCGGCCACCGAAGACGTGGTGGTGGACGCCTCGCCGGCCGACGCGATGCGCGCGCACTTTGCCCTGCACCGCCAGGACCTGCAGCGCGCCAGCGCGATGGTGACGCTGCTCGATCCGTCGGGGCTTTGGGCCTCGCAGGTGGTGCATGCGCTGGCCGACGCCGGCGGCCAGGCGGTGCAGCGGGTCAACCTGCGCGACCGCGCCACGCTGCGCACGCTGGCGGTGATCGAACGCACCCTGGTGCCGCGGCGCGGTGCCGATGCGCTGCGCGTCTACCACGCCGACCTGCGCGCCGGCGCCATGACCTCCGACCTGGCCCGCGACGAGATCACCACCGCGCTGGCCGAAGGCAGCCAGATGACCGCGGTGATCGTCGGCGCGATGCAGCCGCATGCGCTGGTGTCGCTGTTGCGCACCCTGCTGCTCGCCACCTGCCAGCCCGAGTGGCGCTGCCCGCAACTGGTGTTCATCCTGCCGCCGGGCGCTGCGGCGCTGCGCCAGCGCATCCTGGCGCAGCCCTGGCCGCCGCAGGTGCAGGCCAGCGCCGTGGCCGAACCGCTGGCCAGCGCGGCCAGCGTGTGGAACTGCGTGCTCGAAGCCTGGGAAGCCACCCAGGGCCCGGCCCTGCCGGCCGACACCCGCGCCGCGCCACCGCCGGCGGCCGCCCCGCACACGCCCGCACCGGCCATGACCGACACGCGGGCGCCAA
>JAURXG010000479.1 GCA_030654555.1 Aquabacterium sp. | reverse complement strand
GCGCCCAAACCGCGCCCGACGTGCTGGCCACCAGCCTGCAGCTCGCCAAGCAGATCAAGAAGGTGGCCGTGGTCTCGGGCGTGTGCGACGGCTTCATCGGCAACCGCATGCTGGCACGCTACGGCGCGGCCGCGCAGGGCTTGCTGAACGCCGGCGCGCTGCCGCAGCAGATCGACGGCGCGCTGCAGAAGTTCGGCATGGCGATGGGCCCGTTCCGCATGGGCGACCTGGCCGGCCTGGACATCGGCTGGGCCACGCGCAAGCGCAAGGCCGCCGAAGCCGGCGTGCCGCTGAAGCCCAGCGTGGCCGACATGCTGGCCGAGGCCGGCCGCTACGGCCAGAAGACCGGCGCGGGCTACTACCGCTACGAGGCCGGCAAGCGTGACCCGATCCCCGACCCGGTGACCGAGCAGATGATCAACGAGTACCGCGCGGCCAACGGCATCACGCCGCGCAAGATCAGCGACGACGAGGTGGTGCAGCGCTGCATGTTCGCGCTGGTCAACGAGGGCGCGCGCATCCTCGAGGAAGGCATCGCCGCCCGCGCGTCGGACATCGACGTCGTCTACCTCAACGGCTACGGCTACCCGCTGCACCGCGGCGGCCCGATGCTCTATGCCGACACCGTGGGCCTGCCCAACGTGGTGCGCGCGCTGCGGCGCTTCGCCGCCGAGCCGGGGGCCGATGCCTCGTGGCAGCCGGCGCCGCTGCTCGTCAAGCTGGCCGAAGACGGCAAGAACTTCAACTGAAGGAGATTCGCATGCATGCACACAAAGCTGATCGAAGTGACCGGGCCGAGCGCCGGGCCGCTCCCAAGCCGGCCCGCCTCCCCTCGGGGGGCCGGGCGATGTACTCATCGACCGGGGGGCGGGCATGACTGACGCAGTGATCGTTTCAACCGCGCGCACCGGCCTGGCCAAGAGCTGGAAGGGCGCCTTCAACATGACCTATGGCGCCACGCTGGGCGGCCATGCGGTGCAGCACGCCGTGGCGCGCTCGGGGCTGGACCCGGCCGAGATCGAAGACTGCATCATGGGCGGCACCTTCGGCGAAGGCACGACCGGCGGCAACATCGCGCGCGCCATCGCACTGCGCGCCGGCCTGCCAGTGACCACCGGCGGCCTGACCATCAACCGCTTCTGCTCGTCGGGCCTGCAGAGCATCGCGCTGGCCGCGCAGCGGGTGATGACCGAAGGCTGCCCGGCCATCGTCGCCGGCGGCGTCGAGAGCATCAGCTGCGTGCAGAACGAGGCCAACAAGCACATGCGCGTCGACCCCTGGCTGATGGAGCACAAGCCCGAGCTGTACTGGAACATGCTGCAGACCGCCGAACAGGTGATCAAGCGCTACAACATCCCCAAGCTGGCGCAGGACGAGTACGGCGTGCGCAGCCAGCAACGTGCCTTCGCCGCAGCGGCGGCCGGCAAGTTCGACGCCGAGATCGTGCCGATGACCACCATCATGGGCGTGGTCGACAAGGCCAGCGGCCGCATCACCCGCAAGGAAGTGATCATCTCGTCGGACGAGGGCATCCGCGGCGACACCACGCTGGAGGCGGTGAGCGCGCTGCGCTCGGCGCTGCCGGGTGGCATCGTCACCGCCGGCAACGCCAGCCAGTTCAGCGACGGCGCGTCGGCCTGCGTGGTGATGAACGGCAAGCGCGCCGAGCAGCTGGGCATCAACCCGCTGGGCATCTTCCGCGGCTTCGCGGTGGCCGGCTGCGAGCCCGACGAGATGGGCATCGGCCCGGTCTTCGCGGTGCCGCGGCTGCTGCAGCGCGCCGGCCTGAAGGTCAGCGACATCGGCCTGTGGGAGCTGAACGAGGCCTTCGCCTGCCAGGTGCTGTATTGCCGCGACAAGCTGGGCATCCCCGACGAGCTGCTGAACGTGAACGGCGGCGCCATCGCGGTGGGCCACCCCTATGGCGTCAGCGGCTCGCGGCTGACCGGCCATGCGCTGATCGAAGGCAAGCGCCGTGGCGCCAAGTACGTGGTGGTCACCATGTGCATCGGCGGCGGCCAGGGCGCTGCCGGGCTGTTCGAGGTCTGCTGAGACTCGCCGAACACGCACCCCACAACAGGATCTCCATGAACAGACGCCTCACCCTCGCCGCGCTGGCCGTCGCCGGTGCGCTGGCGGCCATCGCGCCCGGCGCGAACGCGCAGTCCGACTACCCGAACAAGCCCATCAAGCTGATCGTCGACGGCCCGGCCGGCGGCATCAACGACATCTGGGCGCGTCGTTATGCCAACGTGGTCGGCCCGGCCCTGAAGCAGACCATCGTCATCGAGAACCGCACCGGCGCATCCGGCTCGCTCTCGGCCGAGGCGCTGACCCAGGCCGCGCCCGACGGCTACACGATGT
The DNA here is from genome assembly GCA_030654555.1 of Aquabacterium sp. GTDB lineage: Bacteria > Pseudomonadota > Gammaproteobacteria > Burkholderiales > Burkholderiaceae_C > Pseudaquabacterium. Next base: position 11,217 of record JAURXG010000479.1, on the reverse strand, counting down.
ACTACGGCGGCATGAACCCGCTGGTGCTCTACCCCGGCTCCGGCGGCAAGGTGCGCTACGACCCGGTCAAGGATTTCCTGCCGATCGCGCTGGGCACGATGGGCTACCCGTCGCTGGTCGCCGGCTCCGCCATGGGCGCGAAGACCGTGGCCGAGGCGATCGCCAAGGTGGGCAGCACCGAACGCACCTGCGGCACCGGCGGCAATGCCTCGGTGGGGCACTTTGCCTGCGTGCAGTTTGCGCGAGCGGCCAAGGTCAAGCTGCTGACGGTGCCCTACAAGGCCGGTGCCTTGGCGGCGATGGATGTGGCCGCGGGCCAGATCGACTTCGCGTCGGGCTTCTACAGCGAGATCGAGGCGCTGGTCAGCGGCAACCGCCTCGTGCCGCTGGCGGTGTACGGCCCGCAGCGCCTGCCGAAGTTCCCGAACGTGCCGACGATGGCCGAGGCGGGCATGCCCGGTCTGGAGCTGCCGAGTTTCAGCGGGTTCTTCTTTCCCGCCGGCACGCCCATGCCCATGGTCACCCGGCTGCACACCGAACTGCTGGCGGCGATGAAGACGCCCGAGTTGTCCGGCATCCTGGCCAACGCCGGTGGTGTCTACCAGGTCATGACGCAGCCCGCCTTCGCCGATTTCTACCGCCAGGAGATCGCCAAGTGGAAGAAGCTGTCCGCGGACACCGGCATCCGGGTCGAGCCGTGATGCACGCCGGACTCACCCAACGGGTGGGCTTGCTGCCGGGCGGCCCGGTGCGGCAACCGCTGCTGCCCGCGACCGTGCATGCGGGCGCAAGGGTGGCCGTGCTGCCGCTGCCGGGCCTGCTGCCGGCCGAGAGCCAGCGCGTCGAGTCGGCGCCGTGGTTCGCCGGCCTGTCGCCCAATCTGCGCCAGGCCATCCTGGGCCAGGCCCGGGTGCAGCATGTCAAGCGCGGCACCTGCCTGCTGCGCCGCGGCGAGGCGGCCACCGACTGGGTGGGCGTGGCCAGCGGCGCGCTGGGCTTGTGCACCAGCTGGCGCGACGGCCGGGCCTTCACGCTCGAGCTGCTGGGCCCGGGCGACTGGTACGGCGACATCGCGCTGATCGACGGCAGTGCGGTCGACCTGGACATCGTGGCCCAGACCCACAGCACCGTGCTGATGGTGTCGCAGGCGGGGCTGCATCGGCTGATGCAGTCGCAGCCCGACCTGCGCCATGCGCTGCTGCAACTGGACTGCCGGCGGCTGCGCCACATGTTCCGCCGGCTCGAAGAGCTGCAGACGCTGCCGCTGGCGCAGCGCGTGGCGATCAAGCTGCAGCGCCTGCTGCGCCAGTTCGGTCGGCCACCGGTGACCGGCCTCGTGCCCGGCTCGGCCCGGCTGATCGAGCTGACGCTGACCCAGGGCGACCTGGCCGGGCTGCTGTGTGCCAGTCGCCAGCGCATCAACGGCGTGCTGCGCCAGCTGCAGGCGCAGGGCATCCTGGGCGGCAGCCACGGCCGCATCGAGGTGCTGCAGCCGCGGCGCCTGGCCGACGTGGCCGAGGGCCGGCTGGTGCTGGACGGTACCGGCGCCTGAGCCGGGTCGCGCTGCCGACGAACCCCGCCGCGCGTGGGCACCGTCGGCCGCAAAACCCCTGCGGCGCGCTCGCCATCAGCGCCATGTGCGAGCATCGCCGCCATGCCCGTCGCGTCCGAACCTCGCCACCACCACCGCCGTACCGGCCTGCGCCGTGCCGGGCTGGCCGCCCTGGCGGTGGCCATCGGCTTCGGCCTGGTGAGCGGCTGCGCCTCGCTGGACGAGAAGCAGCGCGCCTGGATCTTCCAGCCCAGCGACCGCACCTGGTCGGGTGGCCTGGCCGCGGCCCAGGGCATGGCCGACGTGTGGATCCCGTTCCGCTCGGACGAGACCGGCGAGGCGGTGCGCCTGCACGGCCTGTGGCTGCCGCAGCCGCGCGCCGACGCGCCGCTGCTGCTGTACCTGCATGGCGCGCGCTGGGACGTGCGTGGCAGCGCCCACCGCATGCGCCGCATGCACGAGCTGGGCTTCTCGGTGCTGGGGGTGGATTACCGCGGCTTCGGCCAGAGCAGCCCCGCCCTGCCCTCCGAGTCACTGGCGCATGAAGACGCGCAGGCCGCCTGGCAATGGCTGGCCACGCAGCACCCGGGGCTGCCCCGCTACCTGTTCGGCCACTCGCTGGGGGGCGCCATCGCGGTGCTGCTGGCCGCCGAGGTGCCTGACCTGGCCGGGCTGATGGTCGAGGGCAGCTTCACCTCGATCCCCGAGGTGGTGGGCAGCTTCAAGTGGGGCTGGCTGCCGGTGTCGCCGCTGATCACCCAGCGCTTCGATGCGGGGGCGCGCATCGGCCAGGTGCGCGCGCCGGTGCTGGTGGTGCATGGCAGCAACGACAGCCTGATTCCGTCGGCGCTGGGCCATGCGCTCTACGAGCGGGCGCCGCAGCCCAAGCGCTGGGTGCTGGTCGAAGGGGGCTCGCAACACAACACCAACACCCTGGGCCAGCCGCTGTACCGCGAGGCGGTGGCGGCCCTGTTCGGGCTGGGCCGCGCCGCCGCCGAATAACCCGGCAGCGGCGCGGCCGGGCGTCAGCGGGTGACGAAGTCGGTGGTCTCGAAGTTGCTGGCCGGCAGGTAGCTGTAGCCGCTGCGCGCCACGCTGTTCACCGTGAACCGGAAGGTGCCGCTGCTGCGGCTGCTGGGCGAGGTGAAGCGCGCCACGCCGGTGCTGTCGGTGGTGGCGGTGCTGGTCCGCGCCACCAGGCCGCTCCAGCTGCCGGCCACGCTGGCACCGGCCACCGGCAGGCCGTTGACATCGAGCACCTTCACCGCGGCGGTGGCCGTGGCGCTGCCGTTCTTGCCCAGCTTCAGCGCCATTGCGATGTCGGCCACGCTCATGGGCACCACCAGCACCGGTGCATCCACCGTGATGACCACGCTGCTGCTGGCGCTCAGGCCGCTGTTGTCGGTGACACGCAGCACGGCGCTGTAGCTGCCGGGTGTGCCGTAGGTGTGGGCGGTGGTGCTGCCGCTGGCGGTGGTGGCGTCGCCGAAGCTCCAGTCGTAGGCCACCAGGCTGCCGTCGGCGTCGCTCGAGCCGGTGCCCGAGAAGGTGACCGCCAGCGGTGCGGTGCCACGCAGCGTGGACGTGGTGATCACCGCCGTGGGCGCCAGGCTGCCCGGCGTCGGGTAGCTGGCCGCCACGGCGTACTGCCCCAGGCTGCCGTAGTTGGTGTAGCCGGTGGTCAGCGGATCGCCCTTGCCGGTGCCCTGCACCGACAGCGTGTAGGTGCCGGCGGCCGGCAGCACCACGCTGAAACTGGCATTCAGCGCATCGACGGGGTTGATGTTGGCCAGCAGGTTGCCGGCGGCGTCGCGCACGCCGACCCAGGCGTCGAGGTTGGCCGAGCGTGCGGCCGGGCTGACCGTGAACGTGGCGGTGCCGGCGCCGGCGGCGAAGGCGAACACGTCGATGTCGGTCGGCCGCTCGATCACCCCTTGCGCGCTGGCGCTGCTGAGGCCGCCGCTGGCGCTGCCGGCCAGCACCGTGGCCGTGCCGGCGGTGTTGCCGTGGTCGTCGGCGCGCAGCGGCAGGCCGTTGCTCTGCATCACCACGTAGTCGTCCTGCAGGTTGTTGGCGCCGGCGTATTCGCCCTTGCTCCACTGCACCAGCGCCTGGTAGTAGCCCACGCCCATGATCGGGCCCCAGCCGGTGGCGCCGCTGCCGTGGCCCTGGTAGTAGCCGACCGTGGCGGTGCCGTCGTGGTTCAGGCCCATGTTGTGGCCGGCCTCGTGCGAGATGGCCTCGGCCACGTACTTCTCGTTGCCGCCGCCCAGCTGGTTGTAGAAGACCAGCGCCGGCTTGTAGAACTCGCTGGTGTCATCGAACACGCCCAGGTAGGCCACGCCGCCGCAACTGCAGCTGTAGACGCCGGTGCTGCTGGTGATCAGCACGGTGGTGCCGAAGATGTCGTCGGTCGAGCCGGCGCGGGTGATCTGGTCCAGCGGCACGGCCTCGGTGGTGACGTTGACGTCGAAGGCCGCGTAGTCCTCGGCCACGCGCTGCCAGATGTACTGGATGCGCTGCAGCTCGGCGGTGGAGAAGGTGTAGGGCACGCCGTCGGTGTCGAAGGGCAATGCGGTGATGGTGCCGGCGCTGTTCCAGGCCGTGCCGCTGAGCGTGGCGCCCTTGAAGTTGAGGTAGATGGTGCGCTTGGCGCCGGGCTTGCTGTGCAGCAGGAAGGTCTGGTCCAGCGGCGCCAGCGTGCCGTCGATCAGGCCGGTGCTGCCGGCGGCAGCCGCCGTGGTGGCGGGCAGCGGCTTGTCCATCTCTTCGACGACGAAGACCCGGCCGCGCTGGTCGATGCGGTGCGTGCGGTCGTGCAGCATCAGCGCCTTGAACTCGTCGGGCGACTTGCCGTAGTGCGCCGCCACCTCGGGCAGGCGCGCGCCCAGCAGGTCGATGGCGCGCTGCCCGTGGGCGGCGCGGTCGGGCAGCGACAGCTGCGGAAACGCGGGCTTGGCGCGGTGCGCCACCGCCGCCGCGGGCGGGCCGGCCGACCAGGCGCTGGCGGTCAGGCCCAGGGCCAGGCCCAGCGTGCTCAGCAATCGATTCATCGGGTTCATGGAGAGGGGCTCCTTCTCGGCGCAAGGCAACGCCCGTGTACCGGCAACAGCGGCACGACGACGGCGGACGGGTGGGGTGGCTGGCGATGCGGCAGGGCGGGCATCGGCCGGGGAGCGGTCCCGCTGCCGTGGCTGCCCGCGCAATGTGCGCTGGGTGGCGGTAGGCCGGAGACTTTGCGACCCCGGCTTTCGCTCGGGTGTGCCGATGGCGCCGATGTTAAGGGGCCGCGCCGCGCCGGTGGCGCACGATTACCGACCGTTACTGCGGCTTTGTTGGCGGCGTAGGCCGAGGGCGATCGGCCAGGCGGCGCTGGGCCTTCAGCGCCGAGATCACCGTCGCGAACGCGCCCAGCAGCTGGGTGGCCGCCACCGGTGACAGGCCCGGCAGCGGGCGCACGATGCCCGGCTTGTAGGACGCCAAGGCCGTGCCCTTGCAGGCAAAGACGATGCTGTTGCTCTTGTCGCTGTCGTCGACCACCAGCACCGCGTCGTCGAAGCTGCGCCGCACGCGGTCGACCAGCACCGGGTAGCGCGCATCGCCCAGATGCAGGTTCTGCACCAGCAGGCCGCCGGGCTGCAGACAGGCATGGCAGTCGTCGTAGAAGCGCTGGGTGCCCAGCACCTCGGGCAAACCGTCGTAGTCGAAGCCGTCGATCAGCAGCAGGTCGGCCTCGGCGGCCGGCGTGCGCACGAAGCGCGCGCCGTCGGCCCGCAGCACCTGGAAGCGCGCGCTGTCGGGCGGGATGTCGAAGTCGTCGCGCAGCGCGATCACATGCGGGTTGATCTCGGCCACCTGGATCCGTGCCTGGGGCAGGTGCTGGTGGCAGAACTTGGCCAGCGAGCCGCCGCCCAGCCCGATCATCGTGATGCGGCGCGGATCGGGCTGGAACAGCAGGCTGGCCATCATCGTGCGCGTGTAGGCCAGGTCCAGGCCCTGCGGGTCGTCGAGCTGCATGCGGCTCTGGATCTCGCTGATCGAGAAGTGCAGCGCCTTGGCGCCGCGGCTTTCGAAGACGTAGGGCTTGACGTGCTGGTCGTCGTCGGTGGTGTCGGCCATGACCGACAAGCCTAACGCACCGGCAGGTCGATCTCGCTCGCGCAGCCCAGCCCCTGCGGCCAGGTGCCGCAGACCACCAGCGTGGTGCACCGCGGCTGCCGGCCGGCCGCCGTCAGCACCTGCACCAGGTAGGCCACCGACGGCGCGTCCAGCCCGGCGGTGGGTTCGTCCAGCAGGGTCAGCGCCGCGCCGCTGGCCAGCACCGCCGCCAGCGCGGCCTTGCGCCGCATGCCGGTCGACAGCATGTGCAGCGTCTTGAAGCCATGCGGCGCCATGCCGAAGCCGTCGATATGGCGCTGCCAGGCGGCTGGGTCGAGCTGCGGATGGCGCTGCCGCACGGCCGCCATCAGATCGGCCGGGGTGAAGCCGTCGAAGGCCTCGTCGCGGGCGTCGACGAAGCCCACCGCGGCGCGCCAGGCGGCGGGGTCGGCGTCGGCATCCAGGTGATTCAGCCGGCGCTGGCCGGTGCAGGGCAGCTCACCGGCCAGCAGGCGCAGCAGCGTGGACTTGCCGCTGCCCGATTCACCGTCCAGCCGGTGCACCCCGGCGCCCAAGGTGGCCGACCAGCCGTCGAACAGCGCCGGCTCGCCGGGGAAGGCAAAGTGCAGTCCCTGCACCTGCAGCACGGGCGCGGTCATCACGATGGTCAGGCGTGGCCCACCACCGCATGCGGCACGTAGGGCGCCTGCAGCTCGGCCAGGTCGTCGGGCGACAGCGTGACCGACAGCGCAGCCACCGCGTCGTCGAGCTGGGCCAGCTTCGTGGCGCCGACGATGGGCGCGGTGACGCCCGGCTGCTGCAGCACCCAGGCCAGCGCCACCTGCGCGCGCGGCAGGCCCAGGCGGGTGGCGACCGCGGCCAGCGCCTCGACCACGCGCCGGTCGGCGTCGCCGGTCTTGGCGTAGAGCGAGCGGCCGAACTGATCGGTCTCGAGCCGCGCGCTGGTGGCCTCCCAGTCGCGCGTGAGGCGGCCGCGCGCCATCGGGCTCCAGGGGATCACGCCGATGCCCTCGCTGCGGCACAGCGGCAGCATCTCGCGCTCTTCCTCGCGGTAGAGCAGGTTCAGGTAGTTCTGCATCGAGACGAAACGGGTCCAGCCATGGCGCTCGGCCACCGCCAGCGCCTGGGCGAATTGCCAGGCGTACATCGACGAGGCGCCGATGTAGCGCGCCTTGCCGGCCTTGACCACGTCGTGCAGTGCCTCCATCGTCTCCTCGATCGGCGTGTGCGGGTCCCAGCGGTGGATCTGGTAGAGGTCGACATGGTCGGTGCCCAGCCGGCGCAGGCTGGCGTCGATCTGCGCCAGGATGGCCTTGCGCGACAGCCCGGCGCCGTTGGGCCCCGGGTGCATGCGGCCATGCACCTTGGTGGCGATGACCACCGCGTCGCGCGGTGCGAAATCGAGCAGCGCGCGGCCGACGATCTCTTCGCTGCTGCCGTCGGAATAGACGTTGGCGGTGTCGAAGAAGTTGAAGCCCAGGTCCAGCGCACGGCGGATGAACGGCCGGCTCTCGGCCTCGCCCAGCGTCCAGGGGTGCGCGCCGCGGGCCGGGTCGCCGTAGCTCATGCAGCCCAGGCACAGGCGCGAGACTTCGAGGCCGGTGCGGCCGAGGCGGGTGGTCTTCATGGCGTGGGGCGGCTCCGGGTGGCGTGAGGGGTCAGTATCCCGGCCGGCCGCTGGTGGCGCCTGCGCTCGGTGTCTTGAAGCGTTGTACCAGCGCGGTGGCCGCCTGCACCAGCAGCAGCGTGTCCACGCCCACGGCGACGAACAGCGCGCCGGCATCGAGGTAGCGCTGGGCCTGCGTCGGGTCGGTCATCAGGATGCCCGGTGCCTTGCCGGCCTTGCGCACGGTGGCGATGCCGTCGAGCATGGTCTTGACCACCTCGGGGTGGCCGGGCTGGCCGGGGTAGCCCATCGATGCCGACAGGTCGGCCGGCCCGAAAAACACGCCGTCCACGCCCTCGGTGTCGACGATGGCCTGCAGGTTCTGCACCGCCAGCCGGGTCTCGGCCTGCACCAGCAGGCACATCTGCGCATCGGCCAGGGCCAGGTAGTCGTCGACCTGGTTGTAGCGCGACGCGCGGGCCAGCGCCGCGCCCATGCCGCGGATGCCGGCCGGTGCGTAGCGCATGGCCTGCACCATCAGCGCGGCATGCTCGGCGGTGTCGATCATCGGGATCAGCAGCGTCTGCGCGCCGATGTCGAGGTACTGCTTGACCAGCGCCACGTCGCCCACCACCGGCCGCACCACCGGCTGCACCGGATAAGGCGCCACCGCGCGCAGTTGCTGCAGGATGCTGCGCGGATCGTTGGGCGCGTGCTCGCCGTCGAGCAGCAGCCAGTCGTAGCCGGTGCCGGCCAGGGCCTCGGCGGCGTTGGCGTCGGCCAGGCCGACCCACAGGCCGATCTGCGGGGTGCCGGCCTGCATGGCGGCCTTGAAGCGGTTGAGGGGCATCGGGAGGGACATGGTGATGATCCTGGTCAGGCGAAGCGGAAGGAGATGGTGCCCAGCGGGCCGTAGTCGGCGTGGAAGTTGTCGCCCGCCACCGCGTTGGTGGGGCGGGTGAAGCTGCCGGCCAGCACCACGTCGCCGGCGTTGAGCTGCTCGTCGTGCGGTGCCAGCTTGTTGGCCAGCCAGGCGATGCCGTTGGCCGGGTGGTTCAGCACCGCAGCGGCCAGGCCGGTCTCCTCGATCACGCCGTTCTTGAACAGCATCGCGCCCACCCAGCGCAGGTCCAGGTCCATCGGCTTGACCGGCCGCCCTCCCAGCACGATGCCGGCGTTGGCGGCAAAGTCGCTGATGGTGTCGAAGACCTTGCGCATCTGCTTGCTGTCGCGGTCGAACTGTTCGATGCGTGCGTCGATGATCTCGATGGCCGGCGTCACGTAGTCGGTGGCCGACAGCACGTCGAACAGCGTGACGTGGGGCCCGCGCAGCGGCTTGCCCAGGATGAAGGCCAGCTCGACCTCGACCCGTGGCGCGATGAAACGGTCGAACGGGATGTCGCCGCCCTGGGCGAAGAACATGTCGTCCATCAGCGGTGCATCGTCGGGCTCGTCGATCTGGCTGGCCTGCTGCATGGCGCGCGAGGTCAGGCCGATCTTGCGGCCCAAGATGTGCCGCCCATCGGCCAGCTCCAGCGCCACCCAGGCACGCTGGATCGCGTAGCCGTCGGCGATGGTCATGCCGGGGTGCTGCCTGGAGAACTGGCGCAGCGGCGTGCGCGCCTTGCGTGCGTCGTAGAGCTGGCGAGCCAGCGTGTGGATGAGGTCGGTGTCGAGCATGGTGTCAGGCCTTGGGCTGGAAGAGCGGATGCAAGGAGCTGTTCTTGGCGTCGAAGACCTCGGGGCCTTCGTCGATCTGCAGCGTCACGCCGATCGGGCGGCTGGCCAGCAGCGGCGCGAAGTGCGCCTTGGCCACGGCTTCGAGCTTCTGCCCGGCCTGCAGGTGCACGGCGGCGCTGCGGCCGCGGCCCATGCGCAGGTTGAGGTAGACGAAGCCGTAGTCGCTGCCCTGCCCCGCCGCCCGGCCGGCCGCACCGCCGTCGGCCACCGCGAAGTGCGGCGCCGGGTAGGCCAGCACACGGGTGCCGCCGGTGGGGAAGACCGGCTTGCCGGCCTCGTCGGTGACGGTCAGCATCGCATCGGCCAGGCCGCGGCACAGCGCGGTCATGTCGCTCAGCGCGTCGAGGTTGCCGGTGTAGAGGATCACCAGATGGGGCATGTCGCGCTCCGCGTCACAGCCGGCCGACGGCCTGGAAGCCTTGCGCGGCCGACGCCACCGCTGCCGGCACCGCGGCGCCGCTCTGCGGCGTGACCGGGAAGATGGCGTTGATCTGCCCGGTGCCCGAGGCGCCGAAGTACGGTGTCACCACCTCCACCGGCGCGTCGTAGTCGCTCCAGCCCAGCGCGCCCAGCAGCATCGCGGTGTCGTGCATGAAGCCTTCGCCGTGGCCCTTGCTGGCGTACTCGGGCAGCATCTCGCAGAAGGCCTTCCACTCGGCGGCCTGCCACATCTTCACCACGTTGTGGTCCAGCTGCTCCAGGAACGGGCTCCAGATTTTGTGGGCGAACTCGGGCGCCAGGCCGTTCTGCGCAAAGCGGTGGCTCAAGGAACCGCTGGCCAGGAAGGCGACGGTGCCGTCGTAGTGGTCTTCCACCGCGCGGCGCATCGCCCAGCCCAGGCGGGCGCTGTCGTTGAGGTAGTGCACGGTGCACAGCGCCGACACCGAGATCGCCTTGAAGTGCTGGTCGGCGTTCATGTAGCGCATCGGCACCAGGGTGCCGTACTCGGGGCCCAGCGTGGTGGCCGGGTGGGCCAGCGTCTCGACGCCGTGTTCATTGCACACCCGCGCCAGCAGCTCGCCCAGCGCCGGGTTGCCGGGGATCTCGTAGGGCAGGTTGCTGATGAAGTGCGGCAGCTCGTTGCTGGTGTAGGTGCCCTTGAAGTGTGGCGCGCAGTTCAGGTGGTAGCTGGCGTTGACCAGCCAGTGCGTGTCGAACACCACGATGGTGTCCACGCCCAGCGCGCGGCAACGCCGGCCGATCTCGGCATGGCCGTCGATGGCCGACTGCCGCGTGCCCTGGCGCGGGCCGGGCAGCTCGCTGAGGTACATCGACGGCACGTGGGTGATCTTGGCGCAAAGCGCTAACTTGCCCATGATCAGACTCCCCAGTGCGGAATATGGTGCGAGCCGAGGCTCACCGCGATGTTCTTGGGCTCGAGGAACACCTCGTAGCTCCAGGAGCCGCCCTCGCGGCCGGTGCCGCTGGCCTTGGTGCCGCCGAAGGGCTGGCGCAGGTCGCGCACGTTCTGGCTGTTGACGAAGCACATGCCGGCCTCCACCGCGGCGGCCACGCGGTGGGCGCGGCCGAGGTTCTCGGTCCAGACATAACTCGACAGGCCGTAGGCGGTGTCGTTGGCGATGCGGATCGCGTCGGCCTCGTCGGCGAACGGGATCAGGCAGGCCACCGGGCCGAAGATCTCGTCCTGCGCGATCTTCATGCGGTTGTCGACATCGGCAAACACCGTGGGCCATACGAAGTTGCCGCGCTGCAGCGCCGCGGGCAGCTCGGGTGCGTAGCCGGGGCGGTCGAGCCCGCCGCACAGCAGCGTGGCGCCCTCCTTCGGGCCCAGCTCGATGTAGTGGCGCACCTTGGCCAGGTGGGCCGGGCTGATCATCGGGCCGACCAAGGTTTTTTCGTCCAACGGATCGCCCACGGTGATGCGGCGGGCCCGCTCGGCAAACCGCTCGACGAAGCGGGCATAGATCGACCGCTGCACCAGGATGCGGCTGCCGGCGGTGCAGCGCTCGCCGTTGTTGCTGAAGATCATGAACACCGCGGCGTCGAGCGCGCGCTCGAAGTCGGCGTCGTCGAAGACCACGAACGGGCTCTTGCCGCCCAGCTCCATGCTGAACTTCTTCAGGCCCGCAGTCTTGACGATGCGGTTGCCGGTGGCGGTGGACCCGGTGCAGGAAATGGCCCGCACATCGGGGTGCGCACACAGCGGCTCGCCCGCTTCCTTGCCGAAGCCGTGCACCAC
>JAURXG010000470.1 GCA_030654555.1 Aquabacterium sp. | reverse complement strand
TGGCCGGCGGCGGCCTGGCGTGGTGGCGACAGACCGCGCCGCCCACGGTGGACGGCGCCACCCCACCCGCCGCCGCGACCGGCGACGACCTGGCCGCGCTGTGGGCGCTGCGCGTGGACCGGCCCGAAGGCGGCGAGCTGGTGCTGGCCGATCTGCGCGGCCAACCGCTGCTGATCAACTTCTGGGCCACCTGGTGCGCACCCTGCGTGCGCGAGATGCCCGAGCTCGACCGCTTTCAGCGCGCCTTCGGCCCCAAGGGCTGGCGGGTGGTGGGCCTGGCGATCGACGGGCCCACGCCGGTGCGCGAGTTCCTGGCCCGGGTGAAGGTGGGCTTCGCCATCGGGCTGGCCGGGCTGGACGGCACCGAGCTGGTTCGCCAGCTGGGCAACCCGCAAGGCGGCCTGCCGTTCACGGTGATGATCAGTGCCGACGGCCGGGTCCTGCAACGCAAGATGGGCGAGACCCATTTCGACGAGCTGGCCGGCTGGGCCGCGCGGGCTTGAGCCGAAAGACATCGAACCCCCCCAAAGTAGCGCCATGTCAGTAGATTCAGCGCGCATCAGCATCGATCGTCGCCGAAAAAAGAAATCGGCATTGGCTCGGATCGAAGCCGCCCACAACCAGTGGTCTGTGACAGAATCCTGACTCTTTGTCGACTGAAGACCGCTTTTGCGGGCCAACACGCCAGCACTTCGGGCCAGATCGCCGCAACAGACTACCCGCTGGGTTGCTCATCAGGCCGGGTGCTGCAAGCCCCCTGCAGACCGGCCCCGCCTACCAGGAGTTCACCGCATGGACTTGCGCAAACTGAAGACGCTGATTGACTTGGTGTCTGAATCCAACATCTCCGAACTCGAGATCACCGAAGCCGAAGGCAAGGTGCGCATCGTCAAGGCCGGCGCCGCGGGCGCGGGCGCGGTCGCGCCGCAGATGATGATGATGGCCCATGCGCCGGCCATGGCGCCGGCGCCCGCCGCAGCCGCCGCGGCAGTGGCCGTCGCCCCGGCCGCCGAGCCCGAGCCGGCCGGCCATGTCGTCAAGTCGCCGATGGTCGGCACCTTCAACCGCGCCAGCAGCCCCGGCGCCAAGCCGCTGGCCGAAGTGGGCCAGGCGGTGAAGGAGGGCGAGTCGATCTGCATCATCGAGGCGATGAAGATCATGAACGAGATCGAGGCCGACAAGTCCGGCACCATCGTGCGGGTGATGGCCGACAACGGCCAGGCGGTCGAGTTTGGCCAACCGCTGTTCGTCATCGAGTGACGGACGCCGTCGCAAGCAAGATGTTCAAGAAAATCCTCATCGCCAATCGGGGCGAAATCGCGCTGCGCATCCAGCGCGCCTGCCGCGAGATGGGCATCAAGTCGGTGGTGGTGTACTCCGAGGCCGACCGCGAGGCCAAGTACGTCAAGCTGGCCGACGAAGCGGTGTGCATCGGGCCGGCGGCGTCGGCGCAGAGCTACCTCAACATGCCGGCCATCATCGCCACCGCCGAGGTGACCGATGCCGAGGCCATCCACCCCGGCTACGGTTTCCTGTCGGAGAACGCCGACTTCGCCGAGCGGGTGGAAAAGAGCGGCTTCACCTTCATCGGCCCCACGCCCGAGTCGATCCGCCTGATGGGCGACAAGGTGTCGGCCAAGCAGGCGATGATCCGCTCGGGCGTGCCCTGCGTGCCCGGCAGCGAGGGCGCCTTGCCCGAAGACCCCAAGGCCATCGTGCAGGCCGCGCGCGCCATCGGCTACCCGGTGATCATCAAGGCCTCGGGCGGCGGCGGCGGCCGCGGCATGCGGGTGGTGCACACCGAGGCAGCGCTGCTGCATGCGGTGCAGACCACGCGCACCGAGGCCGGTGCGGCCTTCGGCAACCCGGCCGTCTACATGGAGAAGTTCCTCCAGAACCCGCGCCACGTCGAGATCCAGATCATGGCCGACGAGCACAAGAACGCCGTCTGGCTGGGCGAGCGTGATTGCTCGATGCAGCGCCGCCACCAGAAGATCATCGAAGAGGCGCCGGCGCCGGGCATCCCGCGCCGCGTGATCGAGCGCATCGGCGACCGCTGCGCCGCCGCCTGCAAGAAGATCGGCTACCGCGGCGCGGGCACCTTCGAGTTCCTGTTCGAGAACGGCGAGTTCTATTTCATCGAGATGAACACCCGCGTGCAGGTGGAGCACCCGGTGACGGAGTGGATCACCGGCGTGGACATCGTGCGCACCCAGATCGCGGTGGCCGCCGGCGAAAAACTGCCGTTCACGCAG
>JAURXG010000469.1 GCA_030654555.1 Aquabacterium sp. | reverse complement strand
GGCGTGCACTGGCCACACGATTCGTGCATGTAAAAGTAACTCAAGCGCTGCAGGCTCTTGACCATGCAACGGCTGTCGTCCAGCACAATCACCGCCCCCGAGCCCAGCATGGAGCCCGCTTTCGCGATGGAGTCGTAGTCCATTGTGCAATCCATCATGATGCTGGCCGGCAGAATGGGTGACGATGAGCCGCCAGGAATCACGGCCTTGAGCTGGCGCCCCTTGCGCACGCCGCCCGCGATTTCGAGCAACTTGGAGAACGGCGTGCCCATCGGGATTTCATAGTTGCCGGGTAACTCCACGTCACCGCTGATGGAATAGATCTTGGTGCCGCCATTATTGGGCTTGCCGCACTCCAGATAAGCCGGGCCGCCGTTGCGGATGATCCATGGCACGGCAGCAAAGGTTTCCGTGTTGTTGATGGTGGTCGGTTTGCCGTACAGACCAAAGCTGGCCGGAAACGGCGGCTTGAAGCGGGGCTGGCCCTTCTTGCCTTCAAGCGACTCCAGCAGCGCAGTCTCTTCGCCGCAGATATAGGCACCAAAACCATGTGCCGCATGCAACTGGAAAGTGAAGCTGCTGCCCAGAATGTTGTTGCCCAAGAGCCCTGCGGCACGCGCCTCTTCCAGCGCCTCTTCAAAGCGGTCATAGCTTTGGAAGATTTCGCCGTGAATGTAGTTGTAGCCCACCGAAATGCCCATCGCGTACGCGGCAATGATCATGCCCTCGATGACGATATGTGGGTTGAACTGAAGGATATCGCGGTCTTTGCAGGTACCAGGCTCGCCCTCATCGGAATTGCAGACCAGGTATTTCTGCCCGGGAAACTGGCGCGGCATGAAGCTCCACTTGAGCCCCGTCGGGAAACCGGCACCGCCGCGCCCGCGCAAGGAAGAGTCCTTGACCGTTGCAATCACCTGGTCCTGGGTCAAACCCTCACCACCGTCCTTTGCAAGGATCTTGCGCAACGCCTGGTAGCCACCGCGTGCTTCATAGTCCTTCAGACGCCAGTTGGTGCCATTCAATCCAGCGTAGATCTGCGGATTGATGTGCCGATCGTGAAAGCAGGTCTGCACACCTGTGGCCTGAAACTGGGCAAGGATTTTCTCGGCCATCATCATTTGTCCTCCGCCGCGCGCAGGCCGTCCACCAGTTGGTCGAGTTTGTCATTGCTCATGAAGCTGCACATCGTCCGGTCGTTCACCAGCAACACAGGGGAATCTGCACACGCACCCAAGCATTCACACTGCTGCAGGGTGAACATGCCGTCCGGCGTCGTGTCGCCCATGCGGATACCCAACTTCTGTTCAAGATGCTCGAGCGCCCGTCCGCCATCGCGCAACTGGCATGGCAGATTGGTGCAAACGTTGAGCTTGTACTTGCCAACAGGCTGCTGGTTGTACATGTTGTAGAAGGTGGTGACTTCGTGCACGGCAATCGGTGCCATGCCGAGATAGTCGGCCACGATCTGCTCACTCTCGGTGCTGACGTAGCCGATTTCCTGCTGGACGATGGCCAGGCACGCCATGACAGCGGACTGTTTTTGATCCGCGGGGTATTTCGCGACTTCCCTGGCAAAGCGTGCCCTGGTTGCATCGGAAATCGTTTGAGAAACAGCTTCTGAGATCATCGGTCAATCTCTCCAAACACAATATCCATGGTGCCAATCACGGCTACGACGTCGGCAATCATGTGACCGCCAGCCAGTTCATTCAGGCCGGCCAGATGAGCGAAACCTGGCGGTCGGATTTTCAGGCGGTAAGGCTTGTTGGCGCCATCGCTCACGATGTAAATGCCAAACTCGCCCTTGGGGTGTTCCACGGCCGCGTAAGCTTCGCCTTCAGGCACGTGAAAGCCTTCGGTAAACAGCTTGAAATGGTGGATCAACTCTTCCATGTTGGATTTCATGGATTCGCGATCGGGAGCGGCCACCTTGTGGTTGTCTGTGATCACCGGGCCGGGGTTGACGCGCAGCCAGTCGACACACTGCTTGATGATGCTATTGGACTGCTTCATCTCTTCCATGCGAACCAGATAACGATCGTAGCAATCGCCGGTTTTGCCGACAGGAATATCGAAGTCCATGCGATCGTAAACGTCGTAGGGCTGCTTCTTGCGCAAATCCCATGCGACCCCTGAGCCGCGCAGCATGGCACCGGTAAAGCCCATGTTCAGTGCACGCTCTGCGGTCACCACCCCAATACCCACCGTGCGCTGTTTCCAGATCCGGTTTTCCGTGAGGAGTGTGTGGTACTCCCCCAGATAGGTCGGGAAACGCCGGGTGAAATCTTCAATGAAGTCCAGCAGGGAACCCTGGCGATTGCTGTTGAGTTCTGCAATACCCTTGGCATTGCGAATCTTGTTCGCCTTGTACTGGGGCATGGTGTCGGGCAGATCCCGGTACACACCACCCGGACGGAAGTACGCCGCATGCATGCGGGCACCGCTCACAGCCTCGTACATGTCGAACAGATCCTCGCGCTCGCGAAATGTGTAGATCAGAATGGTGGAGCTGCCGCAATCGTTCCCGTGCGATCCCAGCCACATCAGGTGGTTGAGCAGACGGGTGATCTCGGCAAACATCACGCGGATGTACTGGGCCCGCACGGGCACCTCAATGCCGAGCAGCTTCTCGATGGCCAGACAGTAGGCATGCTCGTTGCACATCATCGACACGTAATCGAGCCGATCCATGTAGGGCAATGACTGGATGAAAGTCTTGCTTTCTGCCAGCTTCTCGGTGGCCCGATGCAGCAGGCCAATGTGCGGATCAGCGCGCTGGACCACCTCGCCGTCGAGTTCAAGCACCAGGCGCAAAACGCCGTGGGCGGCCGGGTGTTGCGGTCCGAAATTCAGGGTGTAATTTTTTATTTCAGCCATGACACATACTGCCTAGTGCAGGCCTCCGTAGTTGTCTTCACGAATGATGCGCGGCGTGATTTCGCGCGGCTCAATCGTGACGGGCTGATAAACGACACGTCGACTCTCCGCGTCATAGCGCATCTCGACATGACCACTCAAAGGGAAGTCCTTGCGGAACGGATGGCCGATGAAGCCGTAATCCGTCAGAATGCGACGCAAATCGTTGTGACCCTCAAACACTATGCCGAACAGGTCAAACGCCTCGCGCTCAAACCAGTTGGCGGAATTCCAGATGTCAGTCACCGAGGCCACCAATGGAAAATCATCGTCCGGTGCGAACACCTTCAGCCGGACCCGCTGATTCAGGCTGACGGACAGCAGGTGCAACACCACGCAGTAGCGTGAACCTTCGCGACCACCGCCCTTGTATTCGGAATAATCGACGCCGCACAAGTCCATCAGCTGCTCAAAACGGCAGCCCGGTGCATCACGCAGAGTCTTGGCGACATCAAGGTAGTCGGCGGCGGCCACCACCACAGTCACCTCACCCAATGCAACATGGATGTGACGGACCTTGTCACCCAAGGCGGCGGCAATAGTGTCTTTAAGGGCGTCTGGATTTACAGCAAAAACAGTCATCACAATCCTTCAGGCACGTGCAATCGTTTGCGTGCGGCGAATCTTTTGCTGCAACTGCATGATGCCGTACAGAAGGGCTTCGGCGGTCGGCGGGCAACCGGGCACATACACATCCACCGGGACAATCCGGTCGCAGCCCCGTACCACCGAATAACTGTAGTGGTAATAGCCACCGCCATTGGCACACGAGCCCATGCTGATGACCCAGCGCGGCTCGGACATCTGGTCGTAGACCTTGCGCAACGCAGGCGCCATCTTGTTGCACAGCGTCCCGGCCACGATCATCAGGTCGGACTGGCGCGGACTCGCACGGAAGACCTCGGCACCAAAGCGGCTGATGTCATACCGTGCGGCTGCAGCATGCATCATCTCAACTGCGCAGCAAGCCAGACCGAAAGTCATGGGCCAGACGGAACCCGTCTTGGCCCAGTTCATCACCGAGTCGTAACTGGTGGTGACAAAGCCCTCTTTCAAAACACCTTCAATCATTCCGCTACTCCCAGTCCAGTGCGCCTTTTTGCCACATGTAAACGAAACCAATGGCAAGAACAAGCACAAACTCTGCGCCAATCAGAAACCCAAGCAGGCCGGTATCCTTGAGCGACACCGCCCACGGAAACAAGAATGCCGTCTCCAGATCGAACAAGATAAACAGAATGGCCACCAGGTAGTAGCGCACGTCGAATTTCATGCGGGCATCTTCGAAAGCTTCGAAGCCACATTCGTAAGGGGAGTTTTTCGCGGGATCGGGCCGATTCGGCCCCAGAAAATAACCAAGCACCTGCGGGACAATGCCGACAGCGATGCCAACCAGGATGAACAAAAGGACTGGCAGATACTGATCAAGGTTCATCTGGAGATTCTGATCAAATTCTTTGCTTGCTGCATTGATCTGCAGCAAGCATATTTTTGTTTGGTGCCGTCGGCGAGACTCGAACTCGCACAGCTTTCGCCACTACCCCCTCAAGATAGCGTGTCTACCAATTTCACCACGACGGCACAGTTGACGAGCCGAGACCCGACGCACTGCTTTGCTGCCCAACTTGCTTGAGGATTGCTCGCTGAACAGCCTCAAATTCTATATCGGAAATCCTTCGATTCTTCGGGTTTGTGCGTAGCGGCGATGGTGTTTGCAGCGACCCGCCGACACCTCACCCGGGCGCTCACTTCGTGGGAATGGCCCCCGGCGCGGAGGCCGGTGCAGGCACCACCACGGCGGCGGGCGCTGTCACGCCGCTGGCGCCCGGGGCGCCGATCGGCACCGCGGCGCGATCGAGCACGCTGCTGCCGGCATCGGGCGCACGCGTCGAGGCATTGTTCGACAGGAACGCCAGCGACAGCGTGCAGACGAAGAACACCGCCGCACACACCGCCGTCGAGCGCGACAGGAAATTGGCGCTGCCGGTGGCGCCGAACAGGCTGCCCGAGGCACCGCTGCCGAACGAGGCGCCCATGTCGGCGCCCTTGCCGTGCTGCACCAGCACCAGCCCGATCATCACGATGGCGGCCAGCAGCTGCACCACCAGCACGAGGTTCATCCAAACTTGCATGTTCTTGTTTCTCCAGATAACTTGACGCCGACGCGGCCCGGCTTCAGCCGGCCGCGCGGCAGATGGCGACGAAATCGGCCGCCTTGAGGCTGGCGCCGCCGATCAGGCCACCGTCGATGTCGGGTTGAGCCAGCAGGCTGGCCGCGTTGTCAGGCTTCATGCTGCCGCCGTAGAGGATCTGCATCGCGTCGGCATGCGCCGTCGCCGCCTTCAGCTGCGCACGCAGCAGTGCGTGCACCGCCTGCGCCTGCTCGGGCGTGGCCACCCGGCCTGTGCCGATGGCCCAGACCGGCTCGTACGCGACCACCATCTCGCCGGCGCAGTGGCCCAGCGCATGGATCACCGCCGACAGCTGGCGCTTGACCACCAGCTCGGTCTCGCCGGCCTCGCGTTGCGCCAGGGTCTCGCCTACGCATACGATGGGCGTCACGCCCTTGGCCAGCGCGGCCTTGGCCTTGTCGGCCACCAGCTGGTCGGTCTCGGCGTGGTACTGGCGGCGCTCGCTGTGGCCCACGATCACGTAGCGGCAGCCGAACTCGGCCAGCATGGCCACCGACACCTCGCCGGTGTAGGCGCCCTGCGCATGGGCCGAGCAATCCTGCGCGCCCCAGCGCACGTCGCTGCCGGCCAGCGCCACCGCCGTCTCCGACAGGTAGGGATACGGCACGCACACGGCCACATCGCAGCCGAACGGCCGCGCAGCGGTGATGCCCGCCAGCAACTCGGCGTTGGCGGTGTGGCTGCCGTGCATCTTCCAGTTGCCGGCCACGAGCTTGCGTCGCATGGGGATAGTCCTCGAAGGAGTCTTGAAGCCCGAGCTGCGCTCAGGCCGTCCAGTCCAGCACGATCTTGCCGACGTGCTGGCTCGATTCCATCAACGCATGCGCCTGCGCGGCCTGCGCCGCCGGGAACACGCGGCTGATCACCGGCTTGATGCGGCCGGCCTCGATCAGCGGCCACACCTTGGCACGCAGCGAGGCGGCGATGGCGCCCTTGAAGGCGATCGGCCGCGGCCGCAGCGTGCTGCCGGTGATGGTGATGCGCCGGCGCAGCACCTCGCCGGCGTTGAAGCCGCTGTTGACGCCACCCTGCACCGCGATGATGACGATGCGGCCGTCGTCGGCCACGCATTGCACCTCGCGCGCCACGTAGTCACCGGCCACCATGTCGAGCACCACGTCGGCGCCCCTGCCCTCCGTGGCCGCCTTGACCTCGGCAACGAAGTCCTGCGTCTTGTAGTTGACGCCGACATCGGCCCCCAGCGCCACGCAGGCCGCCACCTTGTCGTCGCTGCCCGCGGTGACCAGCACCTTGGCACCCATCGCCTTGGCCAGCTGGATCGCGGTGACGCCGATGCCGCTGGAGCCGCCCTGCACCAGCAGCGTCTCGCCGGCCTGCAGGCGGCCGCGGTCGAAGACGTTGGACCACACGGTGAAGAAGGTCTCGGGCAGGCTGGCGGCCTCGATGTCGCTCAGGCCGGCCGGCACCGGCAGGCACTGCGCGATCGGGGCCGGGCACAGCTCGGCATAACCGCCGCCGGCCACCAATGCGCAGACCCGGTCGCCGAGCTTGAAGCCCGCGGCGGCCAGTTCGGCGGCATCACCGCCGACGATGGTGCCGGCGATCTCCAGCCCGGGCAGGTCGGACGCGCCGGGCGGGGGCGCATAGGCGCCCTTGCGCTGCAGCACGTCGGGCCGGTTGATGCCCGAGGCCGTGACCTTCACCAGCATTTCGCCGGCCGCCGGCAGCGGATCGGGACGGGTGGTCTCGACCAGCACCTCGGGGCCGCCGAAGGCGGTCATCGCTATGGCTCGCATGGGGTCTCCTGGCACGGGGCGGGGCTTGCCGCTCAGCCTTGGCTGGTCGGGTTGACGTCGCTGGTGGGCGTCTCGGCGGCCGGTGCGGGCGCGTCGGTGGCCGGTGCCTGGTCGGCGGCCGGCGCGTCGCTGCGCTCGGGGCGGTCGCTGCGCTCACGGCGCGGCGGGCGGTCGCCACGCGGGCCACGGTCCGGGCGGTCACCGTATTCACGGCGCGGCGGGCGCTCGAAGCGCTCTTCTTCCATGCCCTCGGGGCGCTCGAGCAGCGCCTTCATCGACAGCTTGATGCGACCCTTCTCGTCGGTCTCCATGACCTTGACCTTGACGATCTGGCCTTCCTTGAGGAAGTCGGTGACGTTCTCGACGCGCTGGTGGGCGATCTGGCTGATGTGCAGCAGGCCGTCCTTGCCGGGCAGGATGTTGACCAGCGCGCCGAAGTCCAGGATCTTGGTGATCGGGCCTTCGTAGACCTTGCCGATCTCGGCCTCGGCGGTGATCTCGGCGATGCGCTTCTTGGCGAACTCGGCCTTCTCGCCGTCGGTGCTGGCGATGGTGATGGTGCCGTCTTCGCCGATGTCGATGGTGCAGCCGGTCTCTTCGGTCAGCGCGCGGATGGTGGCGCCGCCCTTGCCGATCACGTCACGGATCTTCTCGGGGTTGATCTTCATCGTGTACAGGCGCGGCGCGAACACCGAGACCTCGGTCTTGGCTTCGCCCACCGAGGCCTGCATGCAGCCCAGGATGTGCAGGCGGGCTTCCTTGGCCTGCGCCAGCGCCACCTGCATGATCTCCTTGGTGATGCCCTGGATCTTGATGTCCATCTGCAGCGCGGTGATGCCACCGGTGGTGCCGGCCACCTTGAAGTCCATGTCGCCCAGGTGATCTTCATCACCCAGGATGTCGGTCAGCACCGCGAAGCGCGAGCCATCCTTGATCAGGCCCATCGCGATGCCGGCCACATGGGCCTTCATCGGCACGCCGGCGTCCATCAGCGACAGGCAGCCGCCGCACACCGAAGCCATCGACGACGAGCCGTTCGACTCGGTGATCTCGCTGACGACGCGGATGGTGTAGGGGAAGTCTTCCTTGCTCGGCAGCGCCGCGATCAGCGCGCGCTTGGCCAGGCGGCCGTGGCCGATCTCGCGGCGCTTGGGGCTGCCCACGCGGCCGGTTTCGCCGGTGGCGAAGGGGGGCATGTTGTAGTGCAGCATGAAGCGGTCTTCGTAATCGCCGGCCAGCGCGTCGATGCGCTGCGCGTCACGGTCGGTGCCCAGCGTGGAGATGACCAGGGCCTGGGTCTCGCCACGGGTGAACAGCGCCGAGCCGTGGGTGCGCGGCAGCACGCCGGTGCGGATCTCGATCGGACGCACGGTGCGGGTGTCGCGGCCGTCGATGCGCGGCTCGCCGGCCAGGATCTGGCCGCGCACGATGCGCGCCTCGATCTCGAACAGCAGGCCTTCGACCTCGACCTTGTCGAACACGGTGCCGTCGGCCTTCAGCGCAGCCATCACGCTGTTGGTCACGTCGCGGCAGGCCTGGGTGCGGGCCTGCTTGCTGCGGATCTGGTAGGCGGCGCGCAGCGGACCTTCGGCCAGCTCGTTGACACGGGCGATGAAGGGCTCGTTCTTGGCCGGGGGCGTCCAGGTCCACTCGGGCTTGCCGGCTTCACGCACCAGCTCGTGGATCGCGTTGATGGCGATGTTGCCCTGCTCGTGGCCGAAGACCACGGCGCCCAGCATGATCTCTTCGCTCAGCTGGTCGGCTTCGGATTCGACCATCAGCACGGCGGCTTCGGTGCCGGCCACGATCAGGTCCATCTTGCTGAACTCGAGCGCGGTCTTGCCCGGGTTCAGCACGTACTCGCCGTTGACGTAGCCCACGCGGGCGGCGCCGATCGGGCCGTTGAACGGGATGCCCGAGATCGACAGCGCGGCGCTGGTGCCGATCATCGCGGCGATGTCGGCCTGCACCTCGGGGTTCAGGCTCAGCACGTGCACGACCACCTGCACTTCATTGAAGAAGCCTTCGGGGAACAGCGGGCGGATCGGGCGGTCGATCAGGCGGCTGGTCAGGGTCTCCAGCTCGCTGGGGCGGCCTTCGCGCTTGAAGAAGCTGCCGGGGATCTTGCCGGCGGCATAGGTCTTCTCGATGTAGTCCACCGACAGCGGGAAGAAGTCCTGGCCGGCCTTGGCTTCGGACTTGGCGACCACGGTGGCCAGCACCACGGTGCCTTCGATGTCGACGATCACCGCGCCGCCGGACTGGCGGGCGATCTCGCCGGTTTCCATCGTGACCTGGTGGTTGCCCCAGGTGAAGGTCTTGGTGACTTTGTTGAACAGACTCATGGAATCATCTCCGTTGGGTTGGCGGCGGTGTCACGGCGCGCTTGCGGTGGCGCCGGTCAATGACCGGGAGCGTCAGTCCTCGCGGGCGGGATGCCATTCCAGTGAGGTCCAGACGAGGACGCCGTTGGAATGACACAGCACTGCCGAAATCGAGGGGGGTGAGCCGCTCCAAAACACAAAGAGCCTGTGCTGGGGGATTCCAGACAGGCTCTTGGATGCATCAGCGGCTTACTTGCGCAGGCCCAGCTTGGCGATCAGCGCGGTGTAGCGCTCGGGCGCCTTGCCCTTCAGGTAGTCGAGCAGCTTGCGGCGACGGCTGACCATGCGCAGCAGGCCACGGCGGCCATGGTGGTCCTTCAGGTGGGTCTTGAAGTGCGGGGTCAGGTCGTTGATGCGCGCGGTGAGCAGCGCGACCTGCACTTCCGGGCTGCCGGTGTCGCCGGTGCCGCGGGCGTTGCCGCTGACGATGTCAGCGCGGATGGTCTTGTCGATGGACATGGTGTTTCCTGGTTTGGATGGAAGCCGCCATGCCCGGCTCGATGTTGCATCGATCGCCAGGAGCGGTTTCCGGTTTATGACTTGCGGTCGCTGGTGAAACCAACCTGCGCCGTGCTTGGGATCCTGCACCCCAGGGCATCAACGGCCTGCCCCGAAACGCAAAACCGGCGGATTATAGCCTCAGTGCCTGCTGCAGCCGATCGACCCCGGCGCGCAGCCGCGCCGTGTCCTGTGACGCAAAGCACCAGCGCAGCCAGCCCTCGCCCTCGGCGCCGAAGGCCGCGCCCGGCGCCAGACCCAGCCCGTGCGCGACGACCAGGTGCTTGGCGAAGGCCAGCGAATCGTCGGCGCCGGGCGCCCGAAACCAGGCGTACATGCCGCCCAGCGGCGTGGCCGACACCACGCCGGGCAGTGCCGCCAGCGCCGGGCACAGCGCATCGCGGCCGGCCTTCAGCCGCGCGATCAGGCCGGGCACGAAATCGTCGGCCATCGCCAGCGCCGCCAGACCGCCGCGCTGCACGAACACCGGCGCGCAGGAGCTGTTGAACTCGATGAGCTTGCCCACCGCGTCGAGCTGGCCGCTGGGCAGCACCAGCCAGCCCAGGCGCCAGCCGGTCATCAGGAAGCTCTTGGAGAAGCTGTGCACGACGATCAGGCGGTCGTCGGGGGTGGCGATGTCCATGAAACTCGGGGCCGCCGGCCCGTCACCGAACCAGACGCGGTCGTAGACCTCGTCGGCCACGATCCAGGTGCCGGTGCGGCGGCAGTGGTCCAGCACCACCTGCTGTTCGTCGCGGGTCAAGGTCCAGCCGGTGGGGTTGTTCGGCGCGTTGACCAGCAGCACCCGGGTGGCCGGTGTCACGGCGGCGATCAGCCGATCCAGGTCGAGCCGCCAGGCCCCGGTGGCGTCGGGCGCCAGTGGCACCCGGGTGATGCGCGCGCCCAGGATCTGGGGCTGCGCCGGCAGGTTGGGCCACACCGGCACGACCACCACCACCTCGTCGCCGGCGTCGACCAGCAACTGCATCGCCGTCATCAACGCCGTGACGCCCGACGAGGTGACCGCGATGCGGTCGGGCCCCGGGTCGCCATGCAGGCCCGCGGTGTAGTGGCGCAGCGCCTCGCGCAGTTCGGCCAGGCCCAGGTTGTGGCTGTAGAAGGTCTCGCCGCGCATCAGCGAATCGGCCGCCGCCTGGCGCACGGCCTCGGGCGTGACTTCGTCGCTCTCGCCGAACCAGAAGGCCAGCACGTCGCTGCGGCCCAGGCCGGCGTTGGCCACTTCACGGATCTTGCTGCCGGGCAGGCCGGCGATGGTGTTGCGCATGGAGACGGATCGCTGGCTGGTCGCCGCGCCGGTGTGGCAGAGGGGCCTCCACCGATGGCGCCGCGGGGGTTGAACGAAGCATTGACTTGCCGCAAAAGCCACCCTCTTGAAAAGCCGCGCGGCGGGATCAATTCGGGAGGCATGGGCGGTGCACCGCGCACCGTCCGATCACCCCCAACCTGGAAGGAGTTGACCATGTTTCTCGTACCGATGACCCGCAACAGCGCTGAACTGGCCCGCTCGTTCGACCGTCTGTTCGATGACGGCCTGTTCGACCGCTTCTTCACCCCCGCCCGCGCCGAAGGCAACGCTCCCAATGCCGCACGCAGCCCGGCGCTGGACGTGACCGAGAGCGACCGCGCCTACACCGTGAAGGTGGAGATGCCCGGCGTCAGCAAGGACGACGTCAAGATCGCCATCGAAGGGCGCCGTGTCAGCGTCGAAGCCACCACCACCCACAACGAAGAGAAGAAGGACGGCGAGCGGGTGGTCTACAGCGAGCGTTCGATCGCCAGCTACGCCCGCAGCTTCACGCTGCCGGCCGAGGTGGACCAGGCCGAATCCAGCGCCAGGATGGAACACGGCGTGCTGACGCTGACCTTGGCCAAGCGCGGCGCCACCAAGGCCACGCAGCTGACGGTCAGCTGATCACGCGCGGCACTCAGTCGTCGATCTGGTCGATCTGATCGAGAGGCCAGCGCGGTCGCACGTCGAAGGCATAGGTCTTCGCCGCTGCGGCCGCGCCGCTCTGCAATCGCATGGCCGCGGCCAGCGCGATCATCGCGCCGTTGTCGGTGCACAGCGCCAGTTCGGGGTAGTGCACGCGCCAGCCGCGGCGCTGGGCCGCGGCGTTCAACTGCCGGCGCAGTTCGGCATTCGCGCCGACGCCGCCCGAGACCACCAGCCGTTGCAGGCCGGTCGCCTTCAGCGCGGCCAAGGATTTCTTCACCAGCACGTCGACGATGGCCGCCTGGGTGCTGGCGGCCAGATCGGCCAGTTGCGTGGCATCGGGCGCCGGCCCCAGCTTGCGGTGCTGGGTGAGCACCGCCGTCTTCAGACCGGCGAAGGAAAAATCGAGGTCGCCGCTGTGCAGCAATGGCCGGGGCAGCGCAAAGGCATCGCCCCGGCCTCGTTCGGCCAGCTTCGACAGCGCCGGCCCGCCCGGGTAGCCCAGGCCCATCAGCTTGGCCGACTTGTCGAAGGCCTCGCCGGCCGCGTCGTCGATGGTCTCGCCCAGCAGTTCGTAGCGGCGCACGCCGTCGTCCCGCATCAGCTGCGTGTGGCCGCCCGAGACGCGCAGCGCGACGAACGGGAACGTCGGTGGATCGGCCGACAGGAAGGGCGACAGCAGGTGGCCCTCCAGGTGGTGCACGCCCAGCACCGGCTTGCCCAGCGCGGCCGCCAGCGCACAGGCCACACCGGCGCCCACCAGCAGCGCACCGGCCAGCCCGGGGCCGCGCGTGAAGGCCACCACGTCGACCTCGGCCAGCGTGGCACCGGCCTCGTCGAGCACCTGCCGGGTCAGTGGCAGCACCCGGCGGATGTGATCGCGCGAGGCCAGTTCGGGCACCACGCCGCCATAGGCCTCGTGCATCTGCACCTGGCTGTGCAGCGCGTGCGCCAGCAGCCGCGGCGTGCCGCTGTCCTGCGTGCAGACCAGCGCCACGCCGGTCTCGTCACAGGAGGATTCGATGCCCAGCACGTTCATGGCGCGCGAGTGTACGGGGGGCCGTTCGGGGCCGCCCGCGGGCACCGGCCGCGGTCGCCGCGGCGACAAGCGTGGCATCACGGCGTCGACACAATCGCGCCGCATGGGAACCCTCTACCTCGTGCGCCACGGCCAGGCCTCGTTCGGCGCCGACAACTACGACCAGCTGAGCGCGCTGGGCCAGCGGCAGTGCCAGCGACTGGGCGAGTACTTCGCGGCCAAGGGCCGGCGCTTCGACGCGGTGATCACCGGCACGCTGGCCCGCCAGGTCCAGAGCCAGGAGGCCATCGGCGCGGCGCTGGGCCCGGCCGCCGAGCCCCTGCGCCTGCCCGGCCTGAACGAGTACGACAGCCATGCGGTGATCAGCGCGATCCACCCGCAGCCGCTGCCGCGGCCCGACACGCCCGAGCTGTTCCGCCAGCACTTCCGCATCCTGCGCGACGGCCTGGCCGCCTGGATGGCCGGCCGCACGCAGCCGGTGGGCATGCCCAGCTATGCCGAGTTCTCGGCCGGCGTGGCGGCCGCGCTGGACCATGTGCGCACCCGGTGCGAGGGCGACGTGCTGATGGTCAGCAGCGGCGGGCCGATCTCCACCGTGGTCGGCCAGGTGCTGGGCACGGCGCCCGAGACCACCATCGAGCTGAACATGCGCATCCGCAACAGCGCGCTCACCGAGCTGTCGTTCAACCCCAAGCGGCATGTGCTGGTCACCTTCAACACCCTGCCCCACCTGGATGCCGACGAGTACGCCAGCTGGGTGACGCACACCTGAGCAGCTGCGCCGCGGCTCAGGGCAGTTCGAGCCAGATCTCGTTGCGGCGCAGGAACCACGGCATGATCGGCGGGTCGTAGCGCGAGAGCACCGGCTCGCCGGTCCAGGGCTGGCCCGCCTCGCGCAGCGCCGCGGTCAGCAGCGCCAGGTGCTCGTCGTAGTTGGCCTGCGACCAGAAGCCCGAGTAGCGGATCACCGCCAGCCGCCGCGCCGGCACCTCGCGCAGGCGGATGCGCTCGTCGTTGGGCACCGGCGCGGTGGCCAGCGTCACGCCCTTGGGCAGCACGAACTGCACCACATATCCGCCGTCGGCCGCGGTCTGGGTGACGGGCGCGGTCATCGCCAGCTTCTGCGGCACCGGCGCCTGCGTGACCGGCGCGGTCATGGCCAGCTTTCGCTCGCCCTGGTTCTTGCCGAAGATGTAGCCGGCCAGGATCGGGAAGGCCCGGTTGCCGGCCTCGTCGGCCGGCCCCGGCACGCCGATCTCGGCCACCACGTAGGGCGCGTACTGGCGCACCTCCACCACGCCCAGCCGGCGCAGCAGTTCGAAGTCGGGTTCTTCGATGGCCTGGCTCAGCGTGGGGCTGACGGCCAGGGCGGTGACGAACAGGCGACGATGCATCGGAGGCGGCTTTCGGTGAAGGCGGGTCACGATGATGGCATCCACCGCCCGGGCCTGCCGCCAACAGGGCTGTCGCGCGGGCCGGCGCTGCCTGCCGAGCCTGGGCGTGCAGCGGGTCGGCTGCTGTGCGTTGACGCACAGACCCGGCGGGGGCCCGCACGCATGCTGGTCTGCATCGCGGGGCATGGCGTCCATGTGCCCCCTGGCTACCGCGGACATCCCCAGACCATGCGCGCTTCCCTGCAAGACCTCGGCACCGGCCCGGGCCGCCTGGCGCCGGCACGCCGCTTGCCGGCCATGCCGGGCAGCCAGCCCAATGCACCACGGACCGCACCGCTGACAGCACCGCCACCCGCCGATGCGGCGCCCATCAACCGCGTGCTGGCGTGCATGGCGGGTTTTTTCCGGCTGGAGGCGGAGGCCCAGGCCGCAGCGCAGCAACTGTCCCGCGCGCATGGGCTGTCGCGCGCGCAGTGCATGCTGCTGGGTCCGGCCGACGCGACACCCCGCCGTTTTGAACGTCGCGCCCGCCAGTGGGCCAGCCCTTGGCAGGCGAGTGGACGCCCGCCCTGGTCCGAGCGCTGGCGCCATGCCGGCGCGCTGCTGCTGCTGGGCGCCTTGCTGGCCGCCTTGTGGTGGTGGCCCGACTGGCACCTCTCGGACGACCTGTACTGGCCATCCCTGGTCGCCACGCCGCTGGCGGGTGCGGGCCTGGTCGCGCTGGTGGCGATGTTCTGGCGCCGCGCGCCAAGGCCGCGCCGCTTCGATCAGCGGGTGCGCGAGCAACTGGCCAGCGGTGCCTGGGCGGTGGTGGTGCACGACGTGCCAGCGCAGCGGCAGGCCGGCGTGGTGGCGCTGCTGCGCGCCAGCAGCCTCAAGTGGTGCGGCGAGGCTGCGCCGGCACAGCGGCTGTAGGCCGCCCCGCGGCGTGGCCGCCGCTGCGCTCAATCCGAGCGTTGCGCCAGCGCCCAGGCGATGTGTTCGGCCACCGTGGCATCGGCCTGCGCAAGGGCCTGCGTCAGGGCCTGGGCGAATGCGGCATCGCCGGTGGCCCGCCAGGCGTTGCCCAGCGCCACCGCCAGGTTGCGCCGCCAGCGGCCGAAACCGATGCGGCGGATCGCACTGCCCTCGGTGTGGCGCATGAAGTCCGCCTCGTTCCACTGCCAGAGCGGCAGCAGCGATGCGCTGGCCAGCGCATCGCGGGTGTCGAAATCGGGCAGCGGGCTGCGCCGTGCGAACTTGTTCCACGGGCAGACCAGCTGGCAGTCGTCGCAGCCGTAGATGCGGTTGCCGATCGCGGCGCGAAACGCCACCGGGATAGGCCCGTCGTGCTCGATCGTCAGGTAGCTGATGCAGCGCCGCGCGTCCAGCCGGTACGGCGCCACGATGGCCGCCGTGGGGCAGGCATCCAGGCAGGCCGTGCAGGCGCCGCAATGCGCACCGACCGGCGGCGTGGTCGGCAGCGGCAGGTCGACGTAGATCTCGCCCAGGAAGAACATCGAACCGGCCTCGCGGTGCAGCACCAGCGTGTGCTTGCCGCGCCAGCCGATGCCGCTGCGCGACGCCAGTTCCACCTCCAGCACCGGGGCCGAATCGGTGAACACGCGGTAACCCAGCGCGCCCACCGCCTGCTGCAGCCGGTCGGCCAGCCTCTGCAGCCGCTGGCGCAGCACCTTGTGGTAATCCCGGCCGTGAGCGTACAAGGACACCACCGCCTGCCGCGGCTGTGCCAGGCGATCGAAGGCCACGGCCTGCCAGCCCTCGGCCAGGCCGGCCGGCAG
>JAURXG010000465.1 GCA_030654555.1 Aquabacterium sp. | reverse complement strand
AGACATGGCGCAGCACCGAGCGCGGCGCGAAGGGCACCAGATGGCCGTCCTTGTCGTAGCAGTCGTGGATGACCTGCGCCGTGGGGTCGACCGCCCAGGGCACGATGCGCGCGGTGGTCGGGTCGGGCCGCAGGTGCATGTCCATGTCGGTGGGGCTGATCACGTCGTAGTACGGCCCCTCTTCCGGGAACTCGCCGGTCACGCCCATCGCCACCACCGCCTGCGGCAGGCGCATGCCGCGGTCTTCGGTGAACTTCATGCGCGGCAGGATCTTGCCGCGAGCCACGCCGGTCAGGTCGGGCACCAGGCACTCGATCTCGGTCACGCGCTGTTCGTTGAGCCAGTTCTCCAGGTCGCTGAAGCTGAAGTTTTCTCGGTTCACCATGGGATGCCTTGGGTTCGTTGGGGTCGGGTGGCGGCTCGGGTGGAGGCCACCGGGGGCGGCTGCGGGGGGTGGTCCGCAGGCCCGCTAGGGGATGGCGTTGCGCACGGCGGCCTTGTGCTGGTCGCGCCAGTCGCGCACCGCCTGGCCGAAGGCGGCCAGCAACTGCATCGACACCGGATTGTCGGCGGCCTGCCACTCGGGGTGCCATTGCAGGCACAGGCTGAAGCCGGGCGCATCGGCCACCGAGAACGCCTCGACCACGCCATCGGGCGCCACCGCCTCGTTGCGCAGGCCCGGCGCCAGCTGGTTGACGGCCTGGCCGTGCAGCGAGTTGACCTCGAAGCTGGCGCGATCGACGATGGCCGCCAGCCGCCCGCCCGGCACCACCTGCACCTGGTGCGCGGCGGCGTATTGCACGGCGGCCGACTTCCCCGGCGGTGCACGGTGGTCGGCAAACGGGCCGACCTCCTGCACCGCCTGGTGCAGCGAGCCGCCCAGCGCCACGTTGGTCTCCTGCGTGCCGCGGCAGATCGCGAACAGCGGCATGCCCAGCGCGATCGCCCGGCGGATCAGCGGCAGCGTCCAGGCGTCGCGCTGGATGTCGAGTGGCAGCGTCGGGTCGTAGACCTCCTCGCCGAAATGGCTGGGATGCACGTTGGACGGTGATCCGGTCAGCAGCACGCCGTCGGCCAGCGCCAGCAGCGGGTCGATCTCGTCGGGCTCGGCGGTGGGCACGATCAGCGGCGTGGCACCGGCCAGGCGCACCGCGTCGACGTACTTCTTGCCGGCGATGTGGAACGGGTGGTCGCCCAGCAGGCGGTTGCAGGCGGGCACCAGCACGATGGGCTTGCGGGTGCTGGGTTCGGTCATGAGGATTGGCATCAGGCGAGCACGTCTTTCAATCGGTACCAGGCCATGCCCAGCACCAGCGCGGGAGTGCGCAGCAGCCGACCGCCGGGAAAGCGGCGGTGGCGGATGCGCGCGAAGGTGTCGAATCGGGTGGCGTCGCCGGCCATGGCCTCGGCCACCACGCGGCCGGCCAGGCCGGTGAGGGCCAGGCCGTGGCCCGAGAAGCCTTGCAAGTAGTAGACCTGCGGTGACTCACGCAGCCGGCCGAAGTCGGGCGCGCGGTTCATCGAGATGTCGACGAAGCCGCCCCAGGCGTGGCTGATCCGGGCCTTGGCCAGCGGCGGAAAGGTCTCGACCAGCCGCTGGCGCAGGCTGTCGGCCAGGTTCGCCGGCGTGGCGGTGCTGTAGCTGACGCGCCCGCCGTACAGCAGGGAAGCATCGGCGCCGAAGCGGAAGTAGTCGAGCACGAAGTTGTTGTCGCACACCGCCGCGTTGCAGGGGATCAGCTGGCGCGCCATCGGCTCGCCCAACGGCTCGGTGGCCACGATGTAGGTGCCGACCGGCATGATGCGCGCCTCCAGCGACGGCGCGATCCCCTGCAGGTACACGTTGCCGGCCAGCAGCACCTGGCGCGCGGTGATCCGTCCGTGGGCCGTGTGCAGCACCGGCCGCTCGCTGGGCGTGAGCGAGGTGACCGCCGTGCCCTCGTGGATCACCACGCCCAGGCCGGCAGCCGCACGCGCCAGACCCAGCGTGTACTTCAGCGGGTGCAGGTGGCCCGAGCGCGGATCGTGCACCGCGGCGTGGTAACGCGGGCTGCTGATCCACCCCGGCAGCTTGGCGCGGCTGATGCGCTCCATCGGGTAGCCGTAGGCCTGCTCCAGGTGGTCGGCGCCGGCCAGCAGCGCACGCGCCTTGCCGGCGCTGGTGGCCACGCCGAGGTAGCCGTCGCGCCAGTCGCAGTCGATGCCGAAGCGGGCGATGCGCCAGCGGATCAGCGACAGCGCCTCGATCGTCATGTCGAACACGCGGCGCGCCTGCTCGGGCCCCAGCTGCGCTTCGATCTCGGCCTGGTCGCAGGCCAGGCCGTGGATGGCCTGCCCGCCGTTGCGGCCGCTGGCGCCGAAGCCCACCTCGCGCGCTTCGAGCACGCGCACCGAGAAACCCCGGTCGGCCAGTTCGATGGCCGCCGACAGCCCAGCCAGCCCGCCGCCGACGATGGCCACGTCGCAGTCGGCATCCTCCGTCAGCGCCGGATAACGCGTCTCGCGTACGGCCGTGTCGGCGTAGTACGAGTGGCGCGTGAGTGCCTGGTCGACGCTGAGGAGGTGCATAGACCGTTGCGCTAGGCAGTGTCCTTGACGCGGGTTTCGGGCCGGTGGCGGGCGCTCAGGCGTGGCGGCGGATGGCGCCGCGCACGGTGTCGACCAGCTGGTCGATCTGGCCGCGCTCGATGATCAGCGGCGGCGACAGGGCCAGCGTGTCGCCGGTGGTGCGGATCAGCACGCCGCGCTCGTAGCAGTCGAGGAAGATGTCGAACGCGCGCTTGGCCGGGCTGCCGGGAATCGACGACAGCTCGATGCCGCCCACCAGGCCGATGTTGCGGATGTCGATCACGTTGGGCTCGCCGCGCAGCGAGTGCACGGCCTGGGCGAAGTAGTCCTGCAAGTCGGCGGCGCGCGTCAGCAGGCCTTCGTCCTCGTAGGTGGCCAGCGTGCCCAGCGCCGCGGCGCAGGCCAGCGGGTGGCTGGAGTAGGTGTAGCCGTGGAAGAACTCGATCAGGTGCTCGGGCCCGTTCATGAAGGCGTCGTGGATGCCTTGCTTGACGGCCACCGCGCCCATCGGCACGCAGCCGTTGCTCAGGCCCTTGGCCATCACGATCATGTCGGGCGTGACGCCGAAGGTCTGGGAAGCAAACGGGTTGCCGGTGCGGCCGAACCCGGTGATCACCTCGTCGAAGATCAGCAGGATGCCGTGCTTGTCGCAGATCTCGCGCAGCCGGTTCAGGTAGCCCTTGGGCGGCACCAGCACCCCGGTGGAGCCGGCGACCGGCTCGACGATCACCGCGGCGATGGTGCTGGCGTCGTGCAGCCCGACCAGGCGTTCCAGGTCGTCGGCCAGCTCGGCGCCATGCTCGGGCTGGCCCACGCTGAAGGCGTTGCGCTTGGGATCGTGGGTGTGGCCGATGTGGTCGACGCCGTGCACCATCGCGCCGAACTGCTTGCGGTTGCCCACCATGCCGCCCACCGAGATGCCGCCGAAGTTGACGCCGTGGTAACCGCGCTCGCGGCCGATCAGCCGGGTGCGCGTGCCTTCGCCGCGCACCTTGTGGTAGGCCAGCGCCATCTTCAGCGCGGTCTCTACCGACTCGGACCCCGAGTTGGTGAAGAACACCTTGTTCAGCCCGGCCGGGGTGAGCTTGCTGACCTTGTCGGCCAGCTCGAAGGCCTTGGGATGGGCCATCTGGAAGGGCGGCGCGTAGTCCATCTCGGCGGCCTGGTCCTGGATCGCCTTGACGATCTTCGGGCGGTTGTGCCCGGCGTTCACGCACCACAGCCCGGCCACGCCGTCGAGGATCTGGCGGCCGTCGTCGGTCCAGTAGTGCATGCCGGCCGACTTGACGAACAGGCGCGGGTTCTTCTTGAACTGACGGTTCGCGGTGAAGGGCATCCAGTAGGCGTCGAGCGGCACCTCGCGCGGTGCCTGCACGAAGGCGGCCAGCGGGTTGGCGGCCGCGGCCGGCGTGGTGGTGTCTTCGGGTGCGGCGAGGTCGGTGGTGCTCATCGTCGGGCTCCTGGCGGGGTGGTGGGACGGATTGGCTGAACGGGCGATCGTGCGCAGCGCGTAGTGTGAGCGCGCAACAAGATGCAGTCTAGACAGGCTCGTGCGCAATGTGCTTGCGCAATGGCGCAGGCCGTTGGGTGCTGGCGCCATAGAATTCGAACAACGACACCTCTGACCGCACAAAATGCGAACCATCAGCCCGAAGCCGCAACTCGATGCGATCGATCGCCAGATCCTGGCCGAGCTGCAACTCGACGGCCGCTTGTCGAACGTGCAACTGGCCGAGCGGGTGCACCTGTCGCCGTCGGCCTGCCTGCGGCGGGTGAAGCAACTGGAAGAGTCGGGCGTGATCGGCCAGTACGTGGCGCTGCTCAATGCCAAGGCGCTGGGCCAGCACGGCACCTGCTTCTCGATCATCAACCTGCAGACGATGAACGACGGTGTGTTGAAGGGCTTCGAGCAGGCGGTGCGCGACGAACCCGAGATCCTGGACTGCTTCTACGTGGCCGGCAGCAACGACTACCTGATCCGCTTCAGCTACCGCGACGCCGAGGACCTGGAGCGCTTCCACACCCAGGTGCTGATGCGCCTGCCCGGCGTGGAGCGGTCGAACTCGATGCTGGTGCTGCGCACCGTGAAGAAGACGACCGCGCTGCCGGTGTGACAGCGCCCCGGCGCGGCAAGCCGGGGGCCGCAGCGACACGGGGCGTGAGGTCAGGCGGGCTGGGCGCCGTTGCCTGATCCGGCGGCGGCCACGCGCTGGTCGTGGCTGATGGCCTCGGCGGCCATCTGCGCACGGGCGGCCGGGTAGATCATCGATTCTTCCAGCGCGATGTGCTCCTGGTACAGCGCGGTGAACACCCCCACGCCGGCGCGCAGGCCGTCCAGTTCGTACCAGCTGTAGCCCTGGGCCACGGCCTGCAGCTGCGGCTCGAGCTCGAGCCAGTCTTCTTCGAGCCAGCCATGGTCCTGCTGCAGCCGCAGCACATGCTCGATCAGCGCCTTGTCGCCCTTGCGCACCAGCACCGGGAAGACCAGCGTCTCTTCATTGGCATGGTGCTGGCGGGCGGCCTCGGCAAAGAAGCGGCAGATGGCCTGGGCGCTGGCGCGCGCTGCGGTGTCGACACCCTGGCGTTCCAGATGGTCGACCAGGTGGGACAGGTCTGCCAGCACCTGCAGCATCTGCTGGTGGGTGCGGTCCAGCGCTTCCATCGGCGGCAGTGCGGGCGCCTGGGGCCGTTGCGGACGGACGCTGCGTGCGCGGGCAACACTGCTGGCGGGGGCTTTGGCGGTCATGGAATTCGGCTCCGATTGAGGTCTTGAGATGCCTCGATTGGACGCCGCACGCCTGCCGCGCCTTTGCGCAAGATCAAGCGCCCGCCGATCAAGCGCCGAGGCGCCGGCGCTGCCCCGCGAGGTAGGTCCAGACGAAGGTGGCGGCCGCGTGGCTGGTGAGCTCGGCGTGGTCGAAGGGCGGTGCCACCTCCACGCAATCCATGCCGACGAAGGGCAGCGGCGCCAACCCCTCCAGCAGGCTCAGCACCTGGTTGCTGCTGAGGCCACCGGGCTCGGGCGTGCCGGTGCCCGGCGCGAAGGCCGGGTCCAGGCAGTCGATGTCCAGGCTGAGGTACAGCGGTGGCTGGTCAAACGCCTGCAGGCGCTGGGTGATGGCCTGCAGCACGGGGGCCAGCTGGGCGGGCGACTCGAGCCCGCGCAGGTCGCGCGCGGTGAAGATCTGGCCGCCCAGGTCGCGCACGTGCTCGCGCGCGGCTCGAACGCCCGACGAGCGGATGCCCAGCTGGGTGAAACACGCCGGCAACACCAGCCCCTCGGCAAGGGCCTCGCAGACCCAGGTGCCATGGCCGCTGGGTTCGCCGAAGTGGTCTTGCCAGGTGTCGCAGTGGGCGTCGAAATGGATCACCGCCAGCGGCCGCCCCAACTGCTGGCGGTAGGCGCGCAGCAGGCTCAGCGTGACCGAGTGGTCGCCGCCCAGCCAGGCCATGTGATGTCCGGCCAGCAGGGCCGCGGCCTGCGGCTCGAGCGCGGCGCGCATCGTCGCCAGGCTGGTATTGGGCAAGGGCAGGTCGCCGGCATCACCCAGCACGCCGGCCAGGTCGACGTCGAAGAACGGGTGCGTGCCGTCGCACAGCATGTGGCTGGCCTGGCGGATGGCGCGCGGCCCGAAACGGGCGCCGGGCCGGTTGGTGACCGCGCCGTCCCAGGCCAGGCCGGCCACGCCGAAGCGGTGCTCGGCCGCCAGCGGCGGGCATTTGAGAAAGCTGTGCTGGGACAGGAAGGCGAAGCTGGACATGGTGGGTGATTCGAGGCTGAAGCGAAGCGGGGCGCCGATCGACCGACCGGCGCCCCGCCAGCATGCCTGAAGCCCGCGGCGTGTTACGGCCGCGCCACCACGTTCAAGCCGGCGCGCAGCTCCGTGGCGTCGACATAGCCGATCGCGCCGGGCGTGGACTGCACCCAGTCGATGGTGGCGGCGGCGGTCGGCAGGTCGGGCGGTGGCACGCCCTTGCCGACGTGGCGGCGCACCGTCCAGTAGGCGCGGTACTTGTCCTCGTCCTGCTGCAGGTAGACCGCCAGGAAGCGCTGGCGCAGCGGGCTGCCGGGCGCGGCGTTGGCCACGATCACCGGCTGGCCGGCCACCTCGACCGCGCGGCCGGTGTAGAGGCGCGCGACGGTGGCGGCATCGACCCTGGGCATGCCGGGATGGGCGATCAGCACCGGCACCGGCTCGGCGGCCTGCACGGCGGTGGCCAGCAGCGACAGCCAGACGATGGCCACCAGCCAGCTCAGCAGCACCAGGCGCACCATGCGGAAGTGAAACTTGTTGGGGGTCTTCATGGTGGCCCCCTCAGAACGCGAAGTTCAGGTTGACCGACCACACGTCGATCGACTGGTGGCCGATGGTGGCGCTGCCGGGCAGCGTGTCCACCAGCCGCGACATCTGGCCGATGCGGCTGCGCATCCACTCGCCCTTGAGCTTCATCGACGGCGACAGCGCGTACGAGGTGCCCACCGCCACCGAGTGCTGGTCGGCCAGCCAGATCGACTCGGCCGCCATGCGCTGCGCGGCGTTGAGCTGTGCGGCGCCGGGGATGAAGCCGGGCAGGCTGGGGTTGGTCAGGCGCTGGTACCAGTCGAACGAGCGCGCGGGTGAGTCCAGGCGCGCCACGCTGAGGTAGGGCGTGAACTTGCCCATCTGGCGAAACACCGCGATGTAGCGCGCCTTGGTGTCCGAGGCGAGCTCGGTGTCGTGCTGCTGGTTGCGCACGAACTCGCCGGCCACCCGCCAGCCCCCGCCCAGCGAGACTTCGCCGCCCAGCGAGAAGATGGTGTTGCCGATCGCGCCCACGGACGGTACGCCCGGCCCCGGCATTTCGTTGCTGACCTGGTAGTAGCCCATGCCCGGTCCCACCGGCACGAACGGAAAGCTGACCGGCAGATCGCGGCCGTTCGCTTGCCGGGTGCGGACCTGGTGCAGGCTGCCCCGCAGCACCAGATCGGGCTGGCGCAGCGTCAGTGCCACGCCGGTCAGATTGATGCGCACGGTCTTGAACTGCGCGCCCGCGGGCTCGGCCCCCGGCACGCCGTCGCGCGCCCAGAAGCGTGCGGTCGTCGTGGCGGTGCCGTGGTAGCCGTCCAGGCTCAACTCACGGTCACCCCGTTCGCCCAGGGCCCAGGTGCGGGTGACGTAGGCGCCGTCCACATCGGTGGTGGGCGCCACCGAGTACAGCTCGGTGGGCAGGCGTGCCATGTCGTGGG
The DNA here is from genome assembly GCA_030654555.1 of Aquabacterium sp. Lineage (GTDB taxonomy): Bacteria > Pseudomonadota > Gammaproteobacteria > Burkholderiales > Burkholderiaceae_C > Pseudaquabacterium. Next base: position 6,645 of record JAURXG010000465.1, on the reverse strand, counting down.
TCTGGCCCACGTCCATCGATTCGGAGTACAGGTACAGCGGCGCGCGCACCCGCCCGACGCGCAGCAGCCAGTCATCGGCCGGCCGCCAGGCGACGAAGGCCCAGGTGGGCACCAGGTCCCAGCGGCTGTCGTGCTTGAGCGAGGGCGCCGCCTTCAGCTGCAGCGTGGCCGACCATTGCGGGCTCAGCCGCCAGTCGGCCTGCACGCCGAGCACGGTGTCGCGCGCCAGGCCGCCGCTGTGGTCGATGAAGCGCTGGTAGGTGTAGTCGCGGTTCGACTGGGCATAACCCAGCGTGCCGAAGCCCGACCACGACAGGTCTTGCGCGGTGGCCGGCGAACTGGCGGCCACCGCTGCGGCCCAGGCCAGCAGGCCGAGGATGCGGCGAGGTTTCAAGACGAATCTCATGGTGACGGTGGCCTCCGTGGGCGGGTGTTCTCGGGATGGGATGGGGCGGGCGCGACGGGGTTGGGCCTTCAGTCGTGCCAGCGCCGGGCGATGTCGTCGATCTGCTCGACGGTGGCCTCCAGCGCCCGCACCACCGCGGGGTCGAAGTGCTGGCCGGCACCGGCGCGGATGTGCTCCAGCGCCTCGGTGTGGTCCATCGGCTCCTTGTAGGGCCGCCGGCTGATCAGCGCGTCGTAGACATCGGCCACCGCCATCAAGCGCGCCGACAGCGGGATCGCCTCGCCGGCCAGGCCGTCGGGGTAGCCGTTGCCGTCCCAGCGCTCGTGGTGGTGGCGGGCGATCTGCATCGCGTACTGCAGGAACAGGCTGCCCTCGTCGCCCATGCGCTCGGCCGCGCGGCGCAGCAGGTCCCAGCCGCGCAGGGCGTGGGTCTTCATGACGGTGAACTCCTCGGCCGTCAGCCGCCCGGGCTTGAGCAGGATGCCGTCGGGAATGGCCACCTTGCCGATGTCGTGCAGCGGCGCCGACTTGGCCAGCAGGTCGATCTGCTCGGGTGTCAGCCGGGCCGCCATGCCGGGCTGGCGGCTGAGCCAGCTGGCCAGGGTGCGCACGTATTCCTGCGTGCGGCGCACATGGTTGCCGGTGGCCTCGTCGCGGGACTCGGCGAACGACACCATCACGTGGAAGGTGGCGTCGCGCAGCCGGTCCACCTCGACCAGACGCGCCTGCAGCGCCTGCTGCAGCCAGCGGTTGCGGTCGGCCAGCGCGTCCTGCCAGGCCTTGACCTGCAGCTGGGTGGCCACGCGCGCCAGCACGGTGGCCGGGTTGAAGGGCTTGTGGATGAAGTCGGCGCCGCCCACCTCGAAGCCGCGGCTCTCGTCCTCGGGCCGCGACAGCGCGGTGAGAAACAGCACCGGCACGCGGCGCGTGCGCTCGTCGGCCTTGAGCCGGCGGCAGACCTCGTAGCCGTCCATCTCCGGCATCATCACGTCGAGCACGATCAGGTCGGGCGGGTTGCGCTGGGCGATGTCCAGCGCCTTGGCCCCCGAGGTGGCCAGCTGCACGCGGTAGGTGTCGCTGAGCAGATTGGTCAGCAGGCTGAGGTTGGCGGGCGTGTCGTCGACCACCAGCAGCCGCGCCGGCGGCGCGGGGGCGTCGAGCGGCGGGCTCGATGCCGCACGCTCGGGTTGCAGCAGCAGGGGCGATTCGATCTTCATGCCGGGGTCTTGGTCGAGGAGGCGTCGTCGGGTTGCAGGTCGGCGGGCCGCGAGACCTCACCGGTCTGCAGCCGCTCCAGGGCCTGCAGTGCGGCGTCGAAGTCGAAGCGCGCCATCGCCGCGCCGATGCGACGCAGCGCCGCCGGCGGCAGATGGGCCTGCAGCGTGGCCTCGTGGCTCTGCCACCAGCCCATGGCCTGGCTGTCGCTGTCCTGCAGCAAGCGCGCCAGATGGGCCAGGTCGGGTAGGGCGGTCGAGGAGGCTGGCGCCGCGCGGCGTTCGCGCAAGCCGGCCGCCGACGCCTGCAGCGGCGGCGTGGCCAGCTGGCTGTGCAGCGGTTCCAGCGCGTTGAGCAGTTCGGCCAGCTGGTGGTCCACGCGCGCCAGCTGGGCCGGCGCGGCACCGGCATCCTCGGCCTTGGCCAGGGCTTCGAGCCGTTCGGCCTCGGCCTGCAGCGCGGCGGCGCCCAGCGTGCCGGCCAGGCCACGCAGCGTGTGGGCGGCGCGGGTCAGCATCGGCCAGTCGGGCGCGGTGATCCAGTCGGCCCAGCCGGCCACGCCGTCGGCGTGGTCCTGCGCAAAGCCGGAGAGCAGGCGGCGTGCCAGCGGCAGGTTGCCGTCGCAGTGGGCCAGCAGCAGGGTGGTGTCCAGGCCCGCCACCTCGGGCAGGCCGGCCGCCGCCGGAGCCGCCACGGTGCGGGCCGCCGCCGGTGCGTGGCAGTAGGCGTTCAACTGGCGGAACAGCGCGGCCGAATCCAGCGGCTTGGCGATGTGGCCCTGCATGCCTGCGGCCAGGCAGCGTTCGCGCTCGCCGGCCATGGCGTTGGCGGTCATCGCCAGGATGGGCAGGGTGTCGAAGGCGGGCTGTTCGCGCAACTGGCGTACCGCTTCGTAACCGTCCATCACCGGCATCTGCAGGTCCATCAGCACCACGTCGTAGGCGTCGGCGCCGTCGGCGTGCAGGCGGGCCAGGGCTTCCAGGCCATGATCGGCCGTGCGCACCTGGGCGCCGCGGCCGATGAGCAGTTCGAGCGCCAGTTCGCGGTTGAGCGCGTTGTCCTCGACCAGCAGCACGCGCAGGCCGTCCAGGCGGATCGCGGCCTCCGGCGCCGGGGCTTCGGCCGGCGCGGCGCGGAACAGCCGGCGCAGGTCGTCGGGCAGCACCGGCTTGTCGAGCAGGTCGATGCCACCCAGTGCACGCGCGGTGGCATGCACCTGGGGTGAGCCGTAGGCGGTCATCACCGCCACGCGCAGGCCCGGCTGCAGAGCCTGGGCGCGGCGCATCGCCTCGGCGCCGTCCAGGTCGGGCAGCACCCAGTCGAGCAGCATCAGATCGAAAGGCAGGCCGTTCTCGCGCGCGGCGATCAGCATGTCCAGCGCATCGGCGCCGCTGCGTGCGGCGGCGATGCGGCCCTGGCTGCCCACGCCCAGCCGCTGCAGCAGCGCCTGCACCGTGACCAGGGTGTCGCGCTGGTCGTCGACCACCAGCACCCGCAAGGCTGCCGCTCCCAGCGGCGCGGCGGCCACCGTCGGTGCGGGCTGGGTGTGCAGCGGCAGGTGCAGCGTGAACTGCGAGCCGCGGCCCGGGCTGCTGGTGACGACGATGCGTCCGCCCATCAGCTCGACCAGGCGCTTGCTGATGGCCAGCCCCAGCCCGGTGCCGCCGAAGCGGCGCGTGGTGGAGACGTCGGCCTGGGCGAACTCGCGGAACAAGCTGTCGCACTGCTCGGCGGTCATGCCGATGCCGGTGTCGCGCACGGCGATCACCAGCCCCAGGCGGCCATCGGCGCCCGCGTCGGCGCCGGCGTCGGCGGGCAAGGCCTCGGTGTCGACGCTGAGCACCACCTGCCCGGCCGGCGTGAACTTGACCGCGTTGCCCAGCAGGTTGGTCAGCACCTGCGCCAGGCGCATCGCGTCGCCGCGCAGGCGGCCGTTGTTGGCCAGCAGCGACGGATCGATCACGTCGCACAGCAGCTCCAGCTCCTTGTCCTGGGCGCGCTGGCGCACCAGGTTGATGGCCTGCGACAGCACCGCTTCCAGCTCGAAGGGCGCGTCCTCCAGCGCCATGCCACCGGCCTCGATCTTGGAGAAGTCGAGCACGTCGTTGATCAGCGCCAGCAGGTGGTCGGACGCGCCCAGGGCCTTCTTCAGGTAGTCGCGCTGCTGGTTCGTCAGCTCGGTGCGCAGCGCCAGCTGGGTCATGCCCATGATGGCGTTCATCGGCGTGCGGATCTCGTGGCTCATGTTGGCCAGGAACATGCCCTTGGCCTGGGCGGCGGCCTGGGCCTGGTCGCGCGCGTCCTGCAGTTCCTGCTGCGCCTGGTCGCGCTGGCGCAGGTCGTTCTCGATCGCGGCGGCCATGCTGTCCAGCGTCTCGGCCAGGGTCTGCAGTTCCTCGACCTGGCGCTGCTCGCCCGGCCCCCGCGCTTCGGTGCGGCGGCTGAAGTTGCCGGAGGCAAAGCGCGCGGCCATCGCTTCGAGGCGGTGGATCGGCTGCAGCACGCGCCGGTGGATGACCTGCGCGGCCTTCAGGAACAACGGCAGCAGCAGCGCGTTGACCGCCAGCGTGGCGACGATCGCCTGCTGCAGCCGTTCGCGTGCGGCGTCCACCTCCTGCGATGTGCGGGCCTCCACGGTGCTGGCCAGGCGCTGCACCGCATCCAGCAGGCCGGCACGGTGCGCCTCGTAGGCGGGTGCATGCACCAGTTCGATGGCCAGCGCCATGTCGGGCTCGCCGTCCGACACGAAGCGCTGCGTGCGACGGTCGTACAGGCCCTGGGTGGCGGCGAAGGCCGTCTTCTCGATGGCCTGCATCGGCTCGGTGGCGGCCAGCGCGGCCCGGGCGGCGTCCAGTTCGACCAGGCTGAACTCCTGGGTGCGCAGACGGTCGATCAGGGTCCGCCGGTCGCCCTGGGCGGGCAGCGCTGCGCTGCGGCGTCCGGCCACCACTTCGCGCCAGTACGCCGCCGGATCGTTGGTGACGGGTGCGGGCTTGTCGCCCTGGCGCACGGCCAGGATGTCGTAGTAGATCTCCAGGTAGCCCACACGCCCGGTGGTGGTGTAGCTCTGCACCAGATGGGACAGCAGGTCGGTCTCGTGCACCAGCTGGTCCACCTGGGCATGGGCGGCGTCGCGGCGGGCCACCGCCTGCGCGGTGGTGTCGCCGGCCTGGCGCACCACCAGCAGCAGGGCCAGGTTGATGCCCAGCGCCAGCAGCATCAGCGCGAGGAAACTGTCGGCAACGACTTTCAGGCGCATGGCGTGGCGCGCCGGGCGGGGTGCTCGGGCCGGGGGCTGGGGGTGGGGACGATGCGGCGCATCGGCTGGGCGGCTCGGGTGCTGGCCGTCCTGCACCGGGGGGTGCCCAGAGGCCGCCAGGCCCTGCCGGACGCGATCGTGGTCATGCCTTTGATGATCGGTCGACCTCGCCGGGCACCATCCGCCGATGAACGGTCACTTCGGGTGCCGTTTCCATGCCCTGGGCCGGCCGCTCCGGGGCGGCGCCGCGCGGCGGGCCCGACCCTTGCTCGCACGTTGCTCGACGCCTTGGCGTCGGTGGCCTGCTTTCACATCGGGAAAACCCGCTTTCGCGATGTGAAATGCGACAATGCTGCGGCGCAGCAAGTGATTTCACCTGATCGAACTTGATTCCGCATCATGGAATCAGAGATATAAGCCATTGTTTCAATTAGGTTTGTAGTTTGGTCTTCTATAAGACATAAGTCTTCTCCGAGCCCGATTCCGCCGTTACCCTTGGTGCAATGCCGCAGGGTTTGCGGCCTACCTTCCTCTCTCACCCCAAGGAGCTTCCATGAGCAAACAACTCACCCGTGAACAGCAGATCGCCGCCCTCGAGAAGGACTGGGCCGAGAACCCGCGCTGGAAGGGCGTCAAGCGTGGCTACAGCGCCGCCGACGTGGTGCGCCTGCGCGGCAGCCTGCAGCCCGAGTACACGCTGGCCCAGCGTGGCGCCGAGAAGCTGTGGGACCTGTGCAACGGCGGCGCCAAGAAGGGCTACGTGAACGCCTTCGGCGCCATCACCGCCGGCCAGGCGATGCAGCAGGCCAAGGCCGGGCTGGAGGCGGTCTACCTGTCGGGCTGGCAGGTGGCAGCCGACGGCAACTCGTCGGAGACCATGTACCCCGACCAGTCGCTGTACGCCTACGACTCGGTGCCCACGATGGTGCGCCGCATCAACAACACCTTCAAGCGCGCCGACGAGATCCAGTGGTCGCGTGGCACCAACCCCGGCGACAAGGACGCCATCGACTACTTCCTGCCGATCGTGGCCGATGCCGAAGCCGGCTTCGGCGGCGTGCTCAACGCCTTCGAGCTGATGAAGAACATGATCGCCGCGGGCGCGGCCGGCGTGCACTTCGAAGACCAGCTCGCCGCGGTGAAGAAGTGCGGCCACATGGGTGGCAAGGTGCTGGTGCCCACCGGCGAGGCCTGCGAGAAGCTGATCGCCGCGCGTTTTGCCGCCGACGTGATGGGCGTGCCCACCATCGTGCTGGCGCGCACCGATGCCGAGGCCGCCAACCTGATCACCAGCGACCACGACGCCAATGACAAGCCCTTCCTGACCGGCGAGCGCACGCAAGAGGGCTTCTATCGCGTGAAGAACGGCCTCGAGCAGGCCATCAGCCGCGGCGTGGCCTATGCCGCCTACGCCGACCTGGTGTGGTGCGAGACCGGCACGCCCGACCTCGGCTTTGCCCGTGAGTTCGCGCAGGCCGTGCATGCCAAGCACCCGGGCAAGCTGCTGAGCTACAACTGCTCGCCGTCGTTCAACTGGAAGAAGAACCTCGACGACAAGACCATCGCCGTGTTCCAGGACAAGCTGGCCGACCTGGGCTACAAGTACCAGTTCATCACGCTGGCCGGCATCCACCTCAACTGGTACAACACCTTCCAGTTCGCCCACGCCTATGCCCGCGGCGAAGGCATGAAGCACTACGTCAACATGGTGCAAGAGCCCGAGTTCGCCGCCCGCGACAAGGGCTACACCTTCGTGTCGCACCAG
>JAURXG010000463.1 GCA_030654555.1 Aquabacterium sp. | reverse complement strand
TGGCCGGGCTCGGTGCCCTGCAGTTGCTGGCTCGACAGCCAGGCCTGCTGCAGCTCGGCCGCGCGCTGCACCACCGGGCCCGGCCAGCGCCGCCACACGCCGCCCTGCACCGACCAGACCACCACCTGCACGCCCCCCTCGCTGCGGCGCACCAGCCGCAGCGACGCGCCGTCGAAGGCCAGGCCGGGCACCTGCCGGCTGTCGTAGACGGCGCCCAGGTCCTGCTCCCACTGCGCCACCACGGTCGACAGCCGCAGCGCGCGCTCGCTGGCGGCCTGGCCGATGTCGCGCGAGCGCGCCATGCTGTCCACGCCCTGCCAGCCCATCACCGCGATCACCGCCATGATCACCAGCGCCACCAGCACCTCGACCAGGGTAAAGCCGTGACGCGTCGCATTGCTAGAACCAAGCAAACGCCGCGGAGCCGGCTTTGCCGGTCCGCTGGGGTTGCCCCCCTGGGGGGGAGGCGGCCTCTGGCCGCTTCGGGGGGGGGCCATCAATACCGCCCCAGCACGGTGGACAGCGTGGCCAGCGCGTGGCCGTCGGCGTCCAGCACCACCGCATCGACGCGGCGGAAGTTGGGATTGGGCGTGGCCTGGGTGCGCAACTGGCCGCGGTAGTCGCGCCCCAGCTGGCTGCAGGCGAAATCGGCTTCGCCGGTGCCCGGAAACTGCTGGCCCAGGCGCAGTGCGACCAGCGCGTTGTCGGCGCACCAGAACGCGGCGGTGACGTCGGTCAGGCGCTGGGCGTTGTCGGTCAGCGCGCCGGCCGCCTTGAGCCCCGCGCCCAGCGCGATGGCGGTGATGGCCAGCGCGACCAGCACCTCGACCAAGGTGAAACCTTCGGCCCCTCGCCGAACGGGTACGTTCGACGATTCCCCGAGGGGCTGAGCGCGGACATGGACCGTCCTGTGGAGGATCCGTGCCAGCGAAGGGCCGGCTTGGGAGCGGCCCGGCGCTCGGCCCGCAGCGCGACCGTAGGAACGTTTGATCACGGTGTGGGCATCGGTGTATCCGCCACCGCAAACGGCGACAGGCCGTCGGTGGCCAGCACGCGCTGCTGCGGGCCCAGGCTCAACACGATGCGCTGCGCGCCGATCAGCGGCTCGGGCCCCAGGCGCAGCGCGCGCGCGCCCTCGATGCGGGCCTGCACCTCGCGGTCCAGCCAGCGGCCGGCTGATGCGTTGCCCTCCTGCAAGGCGCCCGGGGGCAGGCCGACGAAGCGGAAGTCGACGTCGTCGCCGCCTTGCCGCGCTTCGGCACTGGCCAGCTCGAAGCGCACCGCCAGCCCGTTGGCGCGGGCCTCGGCGCGGCCAGCTTCGAGCAGCGCGGACAGGCGCAGCGCTTCGCGCTCGAGCCTATCTGCGCTGCCGTCGCGCAGCGCCAGGCTGGCCATGCCCGACACCATGGCGATTAACATCAGCACCAGCAGCAGTTCGACCAGCGTGAAGCCGGCCGCGGCGCGTGCGCGCTGGATGATCGGTCTACTGCCAGGAGCCGATGTCGGCGTTCTTGCCGTCACCGCCGGCCTGGCCGTCGGCACCGAGGCTGAACACATCGATCTCGCCCTTCACGCCCGGGTTGATGTACTGGTAGGGCTTGCCCCAGGGATCGGCCGGCAGCTTGTCCAGGTAGGTGCGCCAGTTGGGTGGCACCACCCCGGCGGCGGGCTTCTTGACCAGCGCCTCCAGCCCCTGCTCGGCGCTGGGGTAGCGCTGGTTGTCCAGCTTGTAGAGCTTGAGCGCCTGCACCAGGTTGTTGATGTCGGCCTTGGCCGCGGTGGCACGGGCGTCGTCGGTGCGGTCCAGCACGTTGGGCACGATCAGCGCGGCCAGCACGCCGATGATGACCAGCACCACCATCAGCTCGATCAGCGTGAAGCCGCGCCGCCGCCGTGCCAGGCGCTGCGGGGGGTGCCGGAAGACGGTGACAAGGCTCATGGGGCGGCGGCTTTTCGCAGGCTGGTGGACGAAACCGCTGAATCATAATCGCCGCATGACTGCTCGCCTGATGTCGCTGCTGATCTGGGCCGCCGTGCTGGCCACGGCCGCGTACTGGGGGCTGCGGCTCTTCACCCGTGCCACGCCGGTGCCCGAGAACGCCGTGGTGGCCCTGGCCACGGCGCCGTCCGGCGCCAGCCTGTCGCGGCTGCTGGGCACGCCGCCGCCGCAGCCGGTGGCCGAGGCCGCCCCGGTGGTGGTCGACAGCCGCTTCCGGCTGCTGGGCGTGGTGGCGCCGCGCACCGGCCAGGCCAGCGGGCTGGCCTTGATCTCGGTGGATGGCAAGCCGGCACGCGCCGTGGCCGTCGGCCGCGAGATCGAGCCGGGCCTGCGCCTGCTGACCGTGGGCCACCGCCAGGTCGAACTGGGCGCGATGCGCGGCACGCCCGGCATCACGCTGGCGCTGCCGCCGGTGGCCGAAGCCTCCCGCGGCCGGCTGGGCGACGCATCGATGGCGCCGCCGCCCGGGGTGCCGCAGGCCGGCCAGTCCGGTGTGATGCTGCGCCTGCCGCCGCCACCGGCGGCCATGCCGGGGCCGGTCGCCCTGCCGGGGCAGATGGCACAGCCGGGCGTGGTGATGCAGCAGGGCGAGGGCGCCTTGCCCGACACGCCCACCGACGGCAACGGCCAGCCCACGCGCTGA
>JAURXG010000454.1 GCA_030654555.1 Aquabacterium sp. | reverse complement strand
CGGCCGGTGAGGGTGCCGTCCACGGCCAGCGTGGGCGGCGCCGCGCCGGCAGCGGCGGGCCCCAGCGGCAGGCCCTGGGCACGCAACTTCAGGGGCCCACCCAGGCTGATGGCCGCGGCGCTGCGGTGCAGCCGGGCCGGCAGCAGCTGGTCGATCTGCAGGTCCAGCGACAGGGTGTCGGCCTGCCAGCGGCCCTGGCCGGTGACGCGGCCCGCGGCGCCGGTGGCCCCGGCCGCATGGGCCAGCTGCAGCTCGAACTGGTCGAGCACCAGGCGGTCGGTCTGGCGCGGTGCGCCGCTGGCCTGCAGCCGCAGCCGCTGCACCGGCAGCCGGCGGTTGTCCCAGGCGCCGGGCAGGGCGTTGACCAGCGTGATCACTGCGGTGGCCGGCTGGTCCATGCCGTGGGTCTGGATCTCGGCGTCACCCGACAGCCGGGTCTGCGGCAGGGCGGTCGACAGGGTCGCCAGGTCCAGCGCCTGGGTCTGCAGCGACAGCGCACCCAGCGGCCACGGCGCAAAGGGCAACAGCGTGGCGCGGGCCTGCAGCGCCGGTGGCGCACTGCCGGCCGGCGCGCCGCCACGTGGCTCGCCGCTCAGGTGGGCCTCGGCAGCCAGCCGCGCCAGCGGGCCGCTGGCCTTGAGCGTGCCCTGCCAGGCCGGTGTCACCTGGCGCCGCGCCTGCAGATCGGCGCTCACCTCCAGCGGGGCGCCGGTGCCGATGGCCAGGCTGCCGCTCACCTGAACCGGCCGGGAGGCCTGGTCGCTGTCTGCCTCCAGCGTGAACGACAGGTCGTCGATCCGATGCTGCAGCCCGGCCTTGGCGCCCAGCGAGAGGCCGGCGCGTGCCTGCCGCACCACGGGCCACTGGTCGATCTGCACCTCGTCGATCTGCAGCCGGTCGATGCGCAGGTCGATCGGCAGGCGCAGGTGGGCGGGCGCCTGCAGCGGCTTGCCGCTGGGTGGCGGGCTGTCGAACTGCAACCGGGCGGCCTGCACCCGGCCCAGCAGCACGGCCCCCTGCACGCCCGGGCGCGGCAACAGCGCCATGCGACCGTCGTCGACCTGCAGCTGCCACAGCTGCAGCCGACCGGCGTTGCCGGGCAACTGCCAGTCGAGCTTGGCGATGTGCAGGCTGCCCGTCGCCAGCGTGCCTTGCACGCCACTGGCCTGCAGGCCCGGCAGGCGTTGCAGCAGCCAGGGCAGCACGGCCTCGTGGCGCCAGGCCACCAGGGCTGCGCCGCCCAGCACCAGCAGGGCCAGCAGCGCCGCCAGCGTGGTCCACCACAGCGCGCGGGCCAGCCGGCGCATGCCGCTGCGACGTGGCCGGGGTGCCGCCCTGGCGGCTGCCGTGGCGTCGGTGGCCGCGCGGCGGTCGGCCGGCGGGTCGGGCGGTGGCGGTGCGGCGGCCATGCTCAGAACGCGATGCCCACGGACAGGTGCAGCCGCAGCTTCTTCAGCTCGTCGGCCCAGGCCAGATCGGCGCGCAGGGGACCGATCGGGCTGCGCCAGCGCACGCCCACGCCGTAGCCCAGCGCCGGTTTGAAGTCGCGCCAATGGCTGACCGCCCGCCCGGCGTCGATGAACAGCGCGCCCCACACCGACGGCATCGACGCCAGGATCGGCCGCGCCACCTCCACGCTGGCGGTCAGCACGCCCTGGCCGCTGACGGTGCCACCGGCGTCGTCGACGGGGGTCAGCGAGCGGTACGCATAACCGCGCACCGAGTCGTCGCCACCGGCGCGGAACCCCAGCGCATCGGGCACCACGACGACATCACGCTTGACGATCTGGCCGGCTTCCAGGCGCGCCTGGCCATACCAGCTCTGGCCCAGGGGCAGGTAGCCGGTGAAGCGCCCGTAGACGCGGGCGAACGGGCCGTCGGGCCCACCGGGGTGGCGGGCCTGGCCGGCACCGCCCTGCAAGGCCAGCGTGATGCCGCGGGTGGGCAGCAGCACGCTGTCGAGATCCCGCCAGACCAGGTGCAGGTTGGCGCTCAGCGCGGTGGCGGTGCTGGCCCCCGCCGACGACGACAGCACCACGGCCGTGCCCGGCAGCTCGGACTGTCGCGAGCGCAGCAGCTCCAGGAAGTACAGGCGCTCCAGGCGGGGCGTGTCCTGGGTGCGGCCCAGGCGCAGGCGCTGCGACAGCACCACGTCGGTGTCGCTGCGCAGCCGGTCGATCTGCACGCCCACCAGGTTGCGGTAGAAGCCGGCGCCCGGGTGGGTCTGGAAGTCGCCCGCCCAGCTCTGGCTGTCACGCGCCCATTCGAGCTTGTTGTAGGCCACCACCGGCCAATCGAACGGGCGGCGGTGCAGGTGCTCCAGCGTCACCCGGGGGCCGGTGTTGGCGCTGACACCCACGCCCACCGTGGCCTGTTGCAGCGGCAGCTCGGTCAGCCGCACGCGCACCGGCGTCTGCGCGGCGTCGGCCGGGTCGGGCTCGAAGCCGACGCTGATCGACTGGAACAGCAGCGTCTTCTGCAGCCGGTCCTGGTAGGCCAGCAGCTTCTCCTCGGTGAGTGCCTCGCCGGCACCGAAGCCCGCGAGGTGCCTGACCATCGCCTCGTCATGGCGCTGCAGGCCGGTCACCACCACCGGGCCGGCGCTGAACAGGGGGCCGCTGTCGAGCACCACCACCAGTTGGGCGGTGCGGGCACTGGCATCGATGGCGGCGTTGCTGCCACTGAGGGTGGCGGCGGCATAGCCCGCGCTGCGCAGCCGCGTGAGCAGCTGCTGCTTGCTGGCCGCCCAGTCGGCATTGCGGAACACCTGCCCCGGGCGCAGCGCCCCGACGGTCTGCAGCACTTGCTGCAGCGCCATCGCATCGGCATCACCGGCGCTGGCACGCTGGGCCAGCGCGCCCTCGGTCTCCACCCGCCGCTCGGTCACCAGGGTGGGCGCCCCCGGCTGCACCTGCAGGCGCACGCGGGCGGGCGCACGGTCGGCACGCGGCGCATCGGCTGCGCCGCTGCCGTCGGCCGCGCCGTTGGCAACATCCTCGCGCTGCACGCTGACCTGGGCGTCGAAGTAGCCTTCGGTCTGCAGCAGATCACGCGCCTGTGCCGGCGCGGCGGCGATCAGGCGGTTCAGCTCGCTGTTGCCCAGGCGCTCGTTGGCGGGCAGTTGCTGCAGCCGCGCCAGATCCAGGTAGCGCTCCAGCAGGTTGCGCAGCGGCGTGGGGGCGTCGACCGTCAGGGTCAGGGCGGCGCGGGTGGCGCCCGAGTTGGCCGCGGCGGAACGGGCCTCGTCCGTGTTGGCCTCGACCGGCGGCTTGATCAGCGCGCAGCCGCCCAGCAGCAGCGCGCAGCCGGCGGCACAGGCGGCCAGCAACCGTTCGATCCCGCGCACCCTGCACACCGATGCGGCCAGCCCGGCGGCGGCGCGCCCGCCTCGACGCCCAGGCGCCGTCATGCCGGGCAACGATTCACTTGGACAGCAGGCGCATCGCCCCTTCCAGGCCGGCCAGCGTGAGCGGGAACATGCGCTGGTTGACGAGTTGCTGCATCACCGAGATGCTCTGCCGGTACTGCCACACGCCTTGCGGCTCGGGGTTGATCCACGCGAACTTGGGGAACGCGTTGGTCAGCCGCTGGATCCACTCGGCGCCCGGTTCCTCGTTGTTGTACTCGACGCTGCCGCCGGGCTGCAGGATCTCGTAGGGGCTCATCGTCGCGTCGCCGACGAAGATGAGTTTGTAGTCCTTGTTGTACTTGCGGATGATGTCCCAGGTGGGCGTCTTCTCGCTGAAGCGGCGGCGGTTGTTCTTCCACATGAAGTCATAGACGCAGTTGTGGAAGTAGAAAAACTCCAGGTGCTTGAACTCGCTCTTGGCCGCCGAAAAGATCTCTTCGACCCGGTGGATGTGCTCGTCCATCGTGCCGCCCACGTCCATCAGCAGCAGCACCTTCACCTTGTTGTGGCGCTCGGGCACCAGCTTGATGTCGAGGTAGCCCGCGTTGGCCGCGGTGCAGTGGATGGTGTCTTCCAAGTCCAGCTCTTCGGCCGCGCCTTCGCGGGCAAAGCGGCGCAGGAGTCGCAGTGCCACCTTGATGTTGCGGGTGCCGAGCTCGAGCGTGTCGTCGTAGTCCTTGTAGGCGCGCTGGTCCCACACCTTCACCGCGCTCTTGTTGCGGCCCTTCTCCTGGCCGATGCGGATGCCTTGCGGGTTCTGGCCGTAGGCGCCGAACGGGCTGGTGCCGCCGGTGCCGATCCACTTGCTGCCGCCTTCGTGGCGCTCTTTCTGCTCCTCGAAGCGCTTCTTGAGCGTCTCCATCAGCTCGTCCCAACCCATCTTCTCGATCTTGGCCTTCTCCTCAGGACTGAGTTCGAGCTC
>JAURXG010000441.1 GCA_030654555.1 Aquabacterium sp. | reverse complement strand
CTGGTGGGCGACGACCTGTTCGTCACCAACACCAAGATCCTCGAGCGTGGCATCCGCGAAGGCGTGGCCAACTCCATCCTCATCAAGATCAACCAGATCGGCACGCTGACCGAGACCTTCGCCGCGATCGAGATGGCCAAGCGCGCCGGCTGGACCGCGGTGATCAGCCACCGCTCGGGCGAGACCGAGGATTCGACCATCGCCGACATCGCGGTGGGCACCAATGCCGGCCAGATCAAGACCGGCTCGTTGAGCCGCAGCGACCGCATGGCCAAGTACAACCAGCTGCTGCGCATCGAGGAAGACCTGGGCGACATCGCCCACTACCCGGGCCGCGCGGCCTTCTACAACCTGCGCTGATCCCGCGGGCGCTGCCGCCATGCGCTTCGTCACCGTGGCCCTGCTGCTGCTGCTGGCCGGTGTGCAGGCCGAGCTGTGGCTGGGCGATGGCGGCCTGCCCACGGTGATGCGGCTGCAGGCCCAGCTCGACGGCCAGCTCAAGACCAACGCCGCACTGCGCCTGGCCAACCAGCGCCTGACGGCCGAGGTGGACGACCTGCGCCAGGGCCTGGAGATGGTGGAAGAACGCGCCCGCGCCGACCTGGGCATGGTCAAGCCCGACGAGATCCTGGTGCAGTACGCACCCCGGCGCTGAGCCGGCGCCTCGCACGGCGCCCGCTGCGTGCGGGCCGCTGCCCGCCCTTGCCTCGCCCCTCCTCGCCACCCTCCCGCCGATGACCGACCTGCTGGCCACCCTGCTGGCCGCGTCCACGCCGTTGCTGGCGTCCGCCTTCCGCCTGGGCGGCAGCGACTTCACCTGGCTGGAGATCGTGGCGGTGCTGTTGTCGTTGTGGATGGTGCGCTGCAACCTGCGCGTCGATCCGCTGGGCTGGCCGCTGGCCATCGCCAGCTCGGCGCTGTACGCGCTGTTGTTCGTGCACAGCAAGCTGTATGGCGAGGCGTCGCTGCAGCTGGTGTTCATCGCCGTGAGCGGCTGGGGCTGGTGGCAATGGCTGCGGGGCACCACCACCGGCGGCCAGGCACTGCGCGTGCGCACGCTCGGCACGCGCCAGCGCTGGCAGCTGCTGGCGCTGACGCTGGCGGCCTGGCCGCTGCTGGGGGCGTTGCTGGCGCGCTTGACCGACAGCGACGTGCCCTACCTCGACGCCTTGCCCACCGTGGGCAGCCTGGCCGGGCAATACCTGCTGGCGCGCAAGTGGGTCGACAACTGGCCGGTGTGGCTGGCGGTCAACGGCGTCAGCGTGGGGCTGTTCGCCGTCAAGGGGCTGTGGTTGACGGTGGCGCTGTACGCCCTGTTCGCCGCGCTGTCGGTGATCGGCTGGCGCGCCTGGGCGGCGATGGCCCGAGCCGAGGCGCCGCATGGCTGAGGCGCTGCGCATCGCCATCGTCGGTGCCGAGAGCACCGGCAAGACCGTGCTGGCACAGGCGCTGGCCGATCGCGTCGCCGCACTGAGCGGGCTGCGCTGCACCTGGGTGGGCGAACACCTGCGGCTGTGGTGCGCGCAGCAGGGCCGCACGCCGCGCCCGCACGAGCAGCCGGCCATCGCCGAGGAGCAGCACCGCCTGATCGACGCCGCCGCTGCGCACCACGACGTGGTGGTGTGCGACACCACCGCGCTGATGACCGCCGTCTACAGCGACCTGCTGTTCGACGACCGCAGCCTGGTGCCCTACGCCGTCGAACAGCAGCGCCGCTGCCAGCTGACCCTGCTGACCGCACTGGACATCGACTGGGTGCCCGACGGCCTGCAGCGCGACGGCCCGCAGGTGCGGATGCCGGTCGACAGCCGGGTGCGCGCGCTGCTGATCGACCATGCCCTGCCCTGGTCGCTGGTGGCCGGCCAGGGGGCGGCGCGGGTGGAGGCCGCGCTGGACGCGGTGGCGCCGCTGCTGCGCGCACGCGCCGCGGCGGGCAGCGGACTGTTCACGCGGCTGGCCGACCGCGACGCGCAGGCCGCGGCCTGGCGCTGGGTCTGCAGCGACTGCGACCTGCCCGATTGCGAGCACGCGCTGATGCCGCGCTGATGCCACGCTGATGCCGCGGCCGCGCCGGCCCCGGGCGCGCGGGCACGGGCTGGTTCAGAACCGGTAGGCGAGGCGCAATCCGCCCCAGTGCCGGCCGGCCACGGTGATCGGCGCGGCCACCTCCTTGAGCAGCACGAACTGGCCGCCACCCATGTCGCGGCGGTAGGTCTGCAGCAGGAAGGGCTGGGTGTTGCGCGCCGAGCGCAGGCCGGTGCGGTCGTTGAAGATGCGGCGGTTGCGGCAGTTTGCGGTGTTCCACACCACGTCGCCCGGGCGCTGCTTCTGGTTGTACTTCTGGTTGTGGCAGGCGATGTAGCCGTTGCGGTCGGCCGCGATGCAGAACACCACCTGGTGGCTCATGGCCAGCACCGGCTCCTGCACCGCCGGGAACACCTGGTCGGCCAGCGCGGCAAAGCGCGTGGTGTGCTGCGCCGGCGCGCTGCCCGGCACGGCCATGTACGACTCGTCGAACAAGGCGGCGGCGTCGATGCGTCCCTCGCTCAAGGCCCGCTCCAGCGCCTGCGTCAGGCGTTCGGCCACCTGCTGTGCCGCCTGCACGAAGGGGGTGTCGGCGGTCTGCACGCCGGCTTCGGCGGTGACCTGCAGCAGGTGTTCGGACAGGTCGAGCAGGGTCTCGGTGTGGCGCAGCGAGCCGGCGAAGACGCCCATCGTGGCCTGCACCTCGTCCTCGATGCCGGACATGCGGCCCGCCAGCGCGTCGCACACGCCGTGGCTCTGCGTTGCAGCCTGGCCGATGCGTTCGACGCCGGCCACCACGGCGCCGAGCGCGGCATGCACCGCGCCCTGCGGCTGCCCGTCGGGCTGGCGCTGAATGTCGCGGGCCAGCGCAGCGATGCGGGTGTCCAGCTGGGCCACGGTGCCGAGGATCTGTTTGGAGGTGGCCTCCACCCGCGCTGCCAGGTCCTTCACCGCATCGGCCACCACACCGAAGCCGCGCCCCGCCTCGCCGGCACGCTTGGCCTCGACCGAGGCGTTGAAGGCCACCAGTCGGGTCTGCAGCGCGATCTGGCTGATCTGGCCCGCCGCCTCGGACACCTCGCGCAGCGTACCCACCACGGCCGACACCTCGGCGCCGACCTGCTCGACCACGTCGCGCGCCCGCGCCACCGAGCGCAGGCCGGCGTCCGACTGCTCAACGATGGCGTCCTGCGCCTGGTTGATCGCCGCCACCTCGGCGGCCAGCGCATGCAGGGCCTGGGCCTGACGCGCGGCCTGGCCGTTGGCATCGTCGATCGCCCCCCGCACCTCGGCCGCCTCGCGACCCAGCGTGGACGCCTGCGCGGCCAGGTCGGTCAGCAGGCCGTGGGCACCGTCGCCCAGCGGCCTCCGGGGGGCGGTCGTGTCGGCCGGCGGCATGGCCGACGGGATCCGGGATTGCCAGCGGCGCAGCAGATTCGTCATGACTGTCCTCTTGGTAGACCGCAGGCCTGCGGTCCGTCGTCGCCCCCGGGACTGCTGCGCCGGGGCTGTCGGGAAATGGGCGCTCTCGGTATCGGCTACCAGGCGCGCAGCTTGCTGCGCAGGCGGGCAATGCTCTGGCTGTGCAGCTGGCACACCCGGCTCTCGGTCACCTTCAGCACGGCCGCGATCTCCTTGAGATTCATGTCGTGCTCGTAGTACATGCTCATCACGTACTGCTCGCGCTCGGGCAGGTTCTTGATGGCCGCCACCAGCGCCTCGCGCATGCGCCGGTCCTGCAGCATGGCCAGCGGGTTGGCATCGTCGTCGGCCACGTGGCGGTCGAGGTAGTCGTCGTCGCCCTCGTCACCGGTCATGTCCTCCAGGTACACCAGCTGGGTGCCACGCACCTTGCCCAGCAGCTCCTGGTAGGCAGTCAGCGACAGGCCCATCTCGGCGGCGATCTCGCTCTCGTGCGGGGCGCGCTTGAGCACCTGCTCGAGCTTGTGCACGGCCGATTCGATGCTGCGCTGCTGGCGGCGGTCGCCGCGGCTCATCCAGTCGTTGCCACGCAGCTCGTCGAGCATGGCGCCACGGATGCGCTGGGTGGCGAAGGTCTCGAACTGCACGCCATGCGCCGAATCGAAGCGGGTCAGCGCGTCCGACAGACCGATCATGCCGACCTGGATCAGGTCGTCCAGCTCGACGTTGGCCGGCAGCTTGGCGATCATCTGGTGGGCCAGGCGGCGCACCAGCGGGCTGTATTGCTTGAGCAGCGCGTTCGCGTCGAGGCGGCCCTTGGCGGTGTACATGTTCATCATGCTCCGGTCGATTCAATTCATGCGGCCGACTGACGCGGGCCGACGTTGGGACGCTTGCATTGCGGGGTAGGCGGGCAGCTCGGCCAGCGCATTGGCGGGCGCCGCGCCGGGCAGCGCGGCCACCAGGTCGGCCGCCAGTCGGCTCAGGTCGGCCGTCAGCGGGCTGTGGGCCGGCGCCGTCGGATCGACCACCGCCACCTGGCGCAGCGCAGCCCCCAGGAAGTGGTCGGCACACTCGGCGAGGCGATCGCCCATGCGAACGGCGCGGCGCTCGGTCACGTCGCCGGCCACGACCAGGTCATAAGCCAGCGCACCCAGGCGCTGAGACAGCAGCTTCATCGAGGTGTAGGCATGCGTCAGGCTGTCGGCCCGGCTGCCGGCCAGCAGCACCGGGCGCGGCGTGCGGCCGGCGAACATGCGGCGCAGGTCCAGCGCGCCGGCATGCAGCAGCACCACGTCGGCCACCGGCGCCGCCGTGCGCAGCGCGTCGAGAAAGCCGGTCAGCGTGGCCCGGCTGTCGAGGTATTGCATGGCCAGGCCGCGGGCTGCGAGATAGGACACCTGGTCGGACAGCGGCTCGATGCAGGCGGCCAGGTCGACCGAGGCCAGCTCGTGCGGCGGCGACGCGCTGTCGGCGGCATCGACCACCAGCGTGCGCAGGCCCAGGTCGGCGAAGGCGGCGCACAGCCGCTCCATCACCACGCCGGTGCCGCTGACCTGCGGGTTGTGCACCAGGGGCACGAAGCGCGGCTCGCGGCCGGCAAACAGCTGGCGCAGGCCATGGGCCTGGTCACGCACGGCGGCGGGGCGACGGGGAGGCTGGGCAGGCATGGACCGCTGGATGGACTGGAGGGTTGGCAAGGGGAGCGGTCGGCGATCAGGCATGCAGCGAGGCGCCCTGCCCCGACAACGACGGCCCGGGATAACCCGCACCGTGCATGGCCGCAAACACGAGATTGACTTCGGTGGCGTCGAGCTTCCACGACGCACTGCCGCCGCCGCGCAGCGCCCGCTGCACCAGCGACTGGGCCGACAGGCGATGCCAGTCCTCGGGCACCCGCTGGCCGTTGGCCACGCCCACCACCTTGGCACGGTGGCGGATCAGCGCGTCCAGCGCCGGGCCCAGCTTGACGGCCTCGTCGAGCTTGCTGACGACCACGCCGTGGCACTGCGCCACGCCGTAGGCCACCATCACGTCCTCGACCGTCTCGCCCTGCGCGGCGGCGTTGATCACCAGCAGCTTCTGGATCGAACGGTGCTGCAGCATGTCCAGCAGCTCCCTGGTGCGGGCGTCGCGCTGGGCCATGCCGGCGGTGTCGATCAGCACCAGCTTCTTGCCCGCCAGCAATTCCAGCAGGTCTTCGAGCGAGGCACGGTCGTGTGCGGTGTGCACCGGCACGCCCAGGATGCGGCCGTAGGTGCGCAGCTGCTCGTGGGCGGCGACGCGGTAGGCGTCCAGCGTGATCAGGCCGAGGTTGGCCGCGCCATGCTTGGTGGCAAAGGCCGCGGCCAGCTTGGCGGTGCTGGTGGTCTTGCCCACACCGGTGGGGCCGATCAGCGCGAGCACGCCGTCGTGGTCCTCCAGCGGCAGCTCGTGCTCGTCGGTGTGCAGGTTGCGCTCCAGCACGCCGGCCGCCCAGGCCAGCTCGTCGGGGGCCTGCTGGGCATCGGGCAGGCTCTGCACCAGCTTGCGCACCAGGGCCGGCGACAGGCCGGCGTCGAACAGCTTCTGCGACAGCCCGGCCTGGCGCGGATCACGCTGCAGCCGCTCCATGAAGGCCAGCATGCCGAAGCGCTCGTCGATCAGCGCGCGCACCGAGCGCAGCTCGCCGCGCAGCTCACCCATCGCTTCGCCGCGCTCGCGCAGCGAGGCGCTGTCGCCCAGCACGTCGTGCTGGCCGGGGCCGGCCAGGCGGATCTCGTCGCGCAGCACCGGCGGCTCGCGGCGCGGTGCGCTGGCGGCGGCCTTGGCGTTGATGCGCTCACGCAGCGCGGCATGGCGCTCGGGCGGCGCCGCATCGGCGCGGCGG
>JAURXG010000406.1 GCA_030654555.1 Aquabacterium sp. | reverse complement strand
AGCTCGGCGTGCCCGACTTTGCCGCGCACATGTTCATCTTCTATTACGCCGTGCTGTCCGAAGTGTCGCCGCCCACGGCGCTGTCGCCGTTTGCCGCGGCCGCGATCACCGGCGGTGATCCCTACAAGACCACGCTGCAGTGCTGGAAGTACACCGTGCCGGCCTTCCTGGTGCCCTTCATGTTCGTGCTCGACCCCGCCGGCCAGGGCCTGCTGCTGATGGGCTCGACCAAGGCGCTGGCCCACGCCGACTGGGCATCGATCGCGGTGGTCGGCTTCACCGCGGCGGTGGGCGTGGCCGCGCTGGCCGCCGGCTTCCAGGGCTGGGCCTTCAAGCGCACCACCCTGCTCGAGCGAGCGCTGTTCATCGTCGCGGGTTTTGCGCTGGTGCTGCCCGGCCTGCTGTTCGACCTGATCGGCTTTGCCGGCGTGGCGCTGGCGCTGGCGCTGCAGTTCCTGCACCCGCGCCCGCTGCTGGCGCGATGATGCGGCGTCGTCACGCTGCGCCTGCCGGGTGCAGCCGCCCCCTCCTGCCTTCGACTCACCGACGGACCTTGCCATGACCGATCCCATCCCTTTGACACTGACCCCCGAGGCCGTAGCCATCCTGTCGACGGTGACCACCGCCACGCTGACCACGCTGCTGCTGAAGAAGGGCCTGCGCAACGTCTGGCTGCGCGGCACCCGGCCGCTGCGCCCGGGCCAGCCGCGCGTGGTGGGCCGCGCCTTCACGCTGCGCTTCGTGCCGGCGCGTGAAGACCTGGCCACGCCCGAGAGCTGGGCCTCGCCGATCTCCACCCGCGCCGCGATCGAGGACATGCCCGCCGGCTGCATCGCCGTGGTCGATGCGATGGGGGTGCAGGACGCCGGCATCTTCGGTGACATCCTCTGCGCGCGCATGGCCCATCGCGGCGTGGCCGCGCTGGTCACCGACGGCGTGGTGCGCGACGCGGCCGGCGTGCTGGGCACCGGCCTGCCGGTTTGGTGCAGCGGCGTGGCCGCGCCGCCCTCGGTGGCCGGTCTCACCTTCACCGCCTGGCAGCAGCCGATCGCCTGCGGCGGCGTGGCCGTGTTCCCCGGCGACGTGATCGTGGTCGACGACGACGGCGCGGTGCTGATCCCCGCCCATCTGCTCGATCAGATGCTGGTGCTGGGGCCCGAGCAGGAGCGCCTGGAGGCCTGGATCATGGACGAGGTGAGCCGCGGCGTGCCGCTGCCGGGGCTGTACCCGATGAACGCCGAGACGCAGGCGCGCTACCAGGCGCACGTCCAGGCGACCGACGCCAGCGATGCGGTCAAGCCATGAGCCGCGCCCCCGACGACGATAGCGACGCCGGCCCCGCCGGCATGCGCAAGGGCCTGACCAGCTACGGCGACGCCGGCTTCTCGCTGTTCCTGCGCAAGGCCTTCATCAAGGGCGCCGGCTACACCGATGCGGCACTCGACCGGCCGGTGATCGCCATCGCCGACACCGGCAGCGACTACAACCCCTGCCACGGCAATGCGCCGCAGCTGATCGAGGCCGTCAAGCGCGGCGTGATGCTGGCCGGCGGGCTGCCGATGGCCTTTCCGACGATCTCGGTGCACGAGAGCTTCGCCGCGCCCACCAGCATGTTCCTGCGCAACCTGATGGCGATGGACACCGAGGAGATGATCCGCGCCCAGCCGATGGACGCGGTGGTGCTGATCGGCGGCTGCGACAAGACCGTGCCGGCGCAGCTGATGGGCGCGGCCTCGGCCAACATCCCGGCGATCCAGCTGATCACCGGCTCGATGCTGACCGGCAGCCACCGCGGCGAACGCGTCGGCGCCTGCACCGATTGCCGGCGCTACTGGGGAAAGTTCCGCGCCGGCGAGATCGATGCCGACGAGGTGGCCGACGTCAATCACCAGCTGGTGGCCAGCGTGGGCACCTGCTCGGTGATGGGCACCGCCAGCACCATGGCCTGCATTGCCGAGGCGCTGGGCATGACGGTGCCCGGTGGCGCCTCGCCACCGGCCGTCACCGCCGACCGCATCCGCATTGCCGAGCTGACCGGCGCGCAGGCGGTGCAGATGGCGCGCGACAAGCTGACCATAGCCCAGATCCTGACGCCGGCCGCCTTCGAGAACGCGATGCGGGTGCTGCTGGCCATCGGCGGATCGACCAACGGCATCGTGCACCTGGCGTCGATTGCCGGGCGCATGGGCCTGTCGATCGACCTGCCCGCGCTCGACCGCATGGGCCGCGAGACGCCGGTGCTGCTGGACCTGAAGCCTTCGGGTCAGCACTACATGGAAGACTTCCACGCCGCCGGCGGCATGGCCACGCTGCTGCGCGAACTGAAGCCGCTGCTGCGGCTGGAAGCGATGACCGTCACCGGCCGCACGCTGGGCGAAGAGATCGATCGCGCCGGGCCGGGCTATGCGCAGGGCGTGGTGCGCCCGATGGCCGACCCGATCTATCCGCAGGGCGGCATCGCGGTGCTCAGCGGCAATCTGGCACCGGGCGGGGCGATCATCAAGCAGTCGGCCGCCGACCCGGCGCTGATGGAGCACGAAGGCCGCGCCGTGGTCTTCCAGAACCTCGAAGACCTGGCCAACCGCATCGACAGCGACGACCTGGACGTCACCGCCGATGACGTGCTGGTGCTCAAGAACATCGGCCCCAAGGGCGCGCCCGGCATGCCCGAGGCCGGCTACATCCCGATCCCGCGCAAGCTGGCGCGTGCCGGGGTGAAGGACATCGTGCGCATCTCCGACGGCCGCATGAGCGGCACGGCCTTCGGCACCATCGTGCTGCACGTGACGCCCGAGTCGGCCATCGGCGGCCCGCTGGCCTGGGTGCAGGACGGCGACCGCATCCGCCTGAGCGTGCAGCAGCGCGAGATCACGTTGCTGGTGTCGGACGAGGTGCTGGCGCAGCGCGCTATCGACCACCCGGTCACCGAGCCCACCGCCGAGCGCGGCTACCGCAAGCTTTACCTGCAGACCGTTCTGCAGGCCGACCGGGGCGTGGACTTCGACTTTCTGCAGGCGCCGCACCCCGTGGGCAAGGTGCCGCGGTGTTGATCGCACCCGGCTGAGCACCGAGGCGCCCGCCGACACCAGCAGCGCCATGCCCCACCGCGATGCACCGCTGCGCCGCAGCCTGAGCTGGGCCGAACTGTGGCCCTCGGTGCGGGCGGGGCTGGCGGTGGTGCTGCTGTTCGGCGCGGGGTTCTGGCTGGCCCGCAACCACGCCACGGCGATCACCGAGGCGCTGTCCCTGCATGCCGGCCTGGGCATGGCCGTGTTCTTCGCCAGTTCGGTGGTGGCCGTGCTGCTGCCGATGCTGAGCAACCTGCCGCTGATGCCGCTGGCGGTGCTGGCCTGGGGCCCCTGGTGGTCGGCCGGGCTGCTGCTGTCGGGCTGGGTGACCGGCGCGGTGCTGGCGTTTGCGTTCGGACGCCATGCCCGGGCGCTGATCGTGCGGCACTTTCCGTCGGTGCAGCGTCACGCCCAGATCGACCGGTTGATCCTGTCACGGCACCGGTGGTGGTCGCTGGTGCTGCTGCGCATGACGTTTCCGGTGGACGTGCTGTCCTACGCGCTGGGCCTGTTCAGCGCGCGGACCACGGCGGTCGAGAACGCCGCGTCCACGGCCATCGGTGCCGCGCCGTTCGCGCTGCTGTTCGCGCTGTTCCCGACACTGTCCGGCACGGTCCAGTGGACCGTCCTGGTCGCGTCCCTGCTGGTGTTCGCGCTGTACCTGGGCTGGGTGCTGCGCCACCCGGGCGACGGCGCCGATCCCGGTGGAACCTGACGCGGGGCGCAGCGGGCGTGCCCGCCGATCAGGCCTGCGCCGGCACGATGCCGGTGGCAGTGAGCCGCAGCACCCGGTCGGCCCGTGCCGCGGCGGCGGCCGAATGGGTGACCAGCAGGCAGGCCGCGCCCTCGGCGCGCACCTGGGCCACCAGCACGTCGAGCATGCGTGCGGCGGTGGTCGGGTCGAGGTTGCCGGTGGGCTCGTCGGCCAGGATCAGCGCCGGCCGGTGCACCAGCGCCCGCGCCAGCGCCACCCGCTGCAGCTGCCCGCCCGACAGCTGCGCCGGGCTGCGCCCGCCCAGGCTGTGCAGGCCCACGTGATCGAGCAAGGTCGACACGCGCGCCGCGTCGGGCCGGCCCAGCAGCAGCAGCGGCAGGGCCACGTTCTCGGCCACGCTCAGGTGCGGCAGCAGGTGGAAGGCCTGGAAGACGAAGCCCAGCCGCTCGCGCCGCAGCCGGGCACGCTCGGGCTCGGCCAGGCCGCGCACCTCGGTGCCGGCCAGCAGGATCTGGCCGGCATCGGCATCGTCCAACCCGGCGATGCAGTTCAGCAGCGTCGATTTGCCGACGCCCGACTCGCCCAGCAAGGCCACGAACTCGCCGCGTTCCAGCCGCAGGTCGACGCCGCTGAACACCGGCGTTGGGCCGTAGGCGCGGGCCAGGCCGGTGATCTGCAGCGCGGCGGCGTTGCTCATGCGGCAGCCTGGGCGGCGATCAAGCCGCGCAGCGCCGCCAACCCGGCCGCCGGCGCATCGGGTGCATCGCACGCCACCACGGTGCGGGCCATGCCGCGCAGCCAGGTCAGCTGGCGCTTGGCCAGTTGCCGCGTGGCGGCGATCCCCTGTTCACGCAGTGGCGTCAGGTCGCCCGCGTCCAGCGCGGCCCAGGCCTGTCGGTAGCCCACGCTGCGCATCGCCGGCGTCTCGGGCGACAGATCACCCCGCGCCCGCAGCGCGCGCACCTCGTCGACGAAGCCGGCGGCCAGCATCGCGTCGAAACGCGCGGCAATGCGCGCATGCAGCCAGGCGCGATCGGCCGGCTCCAGCGCCAGCAGCGGCAGCGCCAGACCGGGCGTGCGCTGCTGGCCGTGAAAGCTCGACAGCGGCCGGCCGGTGAGTTGAAACACCTCCAGCGCACGCTGGATGCGCTGCGCGTCGCCGGGCGGCAGGCGCGCCGCGGTGCGGGGGTCGACACGTGCCAGTTCGGCATGCAGCGCCGGCCAGCCTTCGAGGGCCGCGCGGGCGTCGAGCGCGATGCGCACCTCGGCATCCGCCGCGGGCATCGCATCCAGGCCGTCGACCAGCGCCTTGAAGTACAGCATCGTGCCGCCCACCAGCAGCGCGATGCGCCCGCGTGCGTTGATCTCGCCGATCAAGCGCTGCGCGTCGGCCACGAACTGGGCGGCCGAATAGGCCTGGGTGGGCTCGATCAGGTCGATCAGGTGGTGTGGCACGGCGGCGCGTTCGGCGGCGCTGGGCTTGGCGGTGCCGATGTCCATGCCGCGGTAGACCAGGGCCGAGTCGACGCTGATGATCTCGACCGGCCAGTGCTGCGCCGCGGCCAGCGCCAGCGCGCTCTTGCCACTGGCGGTCGGCCCGGCGATGCCGACGGCCCGCAGCGGTGTTGCGTCCGCGCCGGTCCGGGCCACGGCGGGCACGCTGCCGGGCACGCCGCCGGTCAGGTCGCCACTCATGTCGCCTTCAGCTGCTCGCCGTGCCGGCGCACCAGCGTCCAGGCCACGGCGACGGTCAGCAGCGCGGCGCAGCCCATGCCCAGCGCGAACGGCCGCACCGTGCCATCCAGCGCGCGGCCCAGCCACAGCCCGATGGCGAAGGCCGCTGCCGCGGTGACGAAGCCGGCCAGCGCCGAGGCCAGCCCGGCCGCCCTGGGGAAGGGGCCGACCGCACCGGCCTGGCCGCAGGGCATGTGGATGCCATGGCCCAGCGCGTACAGCCACACCGGCACCATCACCGCCAGCACCGACGGGTCGGGGTTGCCGGCCAGCATCACCATCGCCACGCAGGCCGCCAGCGTGAACCAGGCCCCGCGGCCCACCGCGCCGGCCAGGCCC
>JAURXG010000398.1 GCA_030654555.1 Aquabacterium sp. | reverse complement strand
TCGCCGGAAAAGATCCGCTCGTGGTCGTTCGGCGAGATCAAGAAGCCCGAGACCATCAACTACCGGACGTTCAAGCCCGAGCGTGACGGCCTGTTCTGCGCGCGGATCTTCGGTCCGACGAAGGACTACGAGTGCCTGTGCGGCAAGTACAAGCGCATGAAGTACAAGGGCATTATCTGCGAAAAGTGCGGCGTCGAGGTCACGCTCGCGCGCGTTCGCCGTGAGCGGATGGGCCACATCGAGCTGGCCAGCCCGGTCGCACACATCTGGTTCCTGAAGAGCCTGCCGTCGCGTATCGCCCTGATGCTCGACATGGCGCTCAAGGACGTCGAGCGCGTACTCTATTTTGAGTACTACATCGTCACCGAGCCCGGCCTCACCCCGCTCAAGCTGCACTCGCTGCTGAACGAGGACGAGTACTACCGCGCCCAGGAAGAGTACGGCGACGACAGCTTCACCGCCGAGATCGGCGCAGAGGCCGTCCGCAACATGCTGATCGCCATCGACCTGAACCAGCAGGCCGACCGTCACCGTGAAGAACTGGCCGGCACGCCTTCGGAAATGAAGGCCAAGAAGGCCTCCAAGCGCCTGAAGCTGATCGAGGCCTTCCTCGAGAGCGGCAACAAGCCCGAGTGGATGATCCTGACCGTGGTTCCGGTCATCCCGCCGGAACTGCGCCCGCTGGTGCCGCTGGACGGGGGCCGCTTCGCCACGTCCGACCTGAACGACCTGTATCGCCGGGTCATCAACCGTAACCACCGCCTCAAGCGCCTGATCGAGCTGCGCGCGCCCGACATCATCATCCGCAACGAAAAGCGGATGCTGCAGGAAGCCGTCGACGCCCTGTTCGACAACGGCCGCCGCGGCCGCGTGATCACCGGCGCCAACAAGCGTCCGCTGAAGTCGCTCGCCGACATGCTGAAGGGCAAGCAGGGCCGCTTCCGCCAGAACCTTCTGGGCAAGCGCGTCGACTACTCGGGCCGTTCGGTCATCGTGGTCGGTCCCGAGCTGAAGCTGCATGAGTGCGGCCTGCCCAAGAAGATGGCGCTCGAGCTGTTCAAGCCGTTCATCTACGCGCGCCTGGACGCCAAGGGCCTGTCGGGCACCGTCAAGCAGTCCAAGCGCATGGTCGAGCGCGAACAGCCCCAGGTGTGGGACATCCTCGAAGAGGTTATCCGCGAGCACCCGGTCCTGCTGAACCGCGCGCCGACGCTTCACCGCCTGGGCATCCAGGCGTTCGAGCCCAAGCTGATCGAAGGCAAGGCCATCCAGCTGCACCCGCTGGTCTGCGCCGCCTTCAACGCCGACTTCGACGGCGACCAGATGGCCGTGCACGTCCCGCTGAGCCTCGAGGCCCAGCTGGAAGCGCGCGTGCTGATGATGTCGACCAACAACATCCTGTCGCCCGCCAACGGCCGCCCGATCATCGTGCCGTCGCAGGATATCGTGCTGGGTCTCTACTACATCTCGCTGGTCAAGGACGGGGAGCCCGGCGAGGGCAAGCTGTTCGCCAACATGGGCGAGATCGAAGCCGCGCTCGACGCCGGCGTCGTGACCCTGCACACCAAGATCAAGGCCCGCTGGACCGAGATGAACGAGCAGGGTGAAATCGTCACCAAGGTCGTCGACTCGTCGCCCGGCCGGATGAAGATCGCCGCCCTGCTGCCCCGCCACGTCGCGGTCGGCCACCGCCTGGTCGAGAAGAACCTGACGAAGAAGGAAATCGGCAACCTGATCGACGTGGTCTACCGCCACTGCGGTCAGAAGGCGACGGTCATCTTCGCCGACCAGATCATGGGCCTGGG
>JAURXG010000393.1 GCA_030654555.1 Aquabacterium sp. | reverse complement strand
CGAGCTGTTGACCACCAGGGAACCCTCCTTGAGGGCCACGCGGGTGAGCCCGCCTGGCACCATCTGCACCGTCTTGCCCGACAGGACAAAAGGACGCAGGTCGATGTGGCGCGGCGCAATGCCGGATTCCACAAAGGTCGGACAGGTCGACAGCGACAGCGTGGGCTGCGCGATGTAGTTGCTGGGGTTGCTCAGCAGTACCTGACGGAACTCTTCGATCTCGGCCTTGGTGGCGGCAGGACCGACCAGCATGCCGTAGCCACCGGCGCCGTGCACCTCCTTGACCACCAGCTCGCCCAGGTGGTCGAGCACGTACTTCAGGTCGCCGGCTTCGCGGCACAGGTAGGTGGGCACGTTCTCGAGGATCGGCTTCTCGCCGAGGTAGAACTCGATCATCTTGGGCACGTAGGGGTAGATCGACTTGTCGTCGGCCACTCCGGTGCCGATGGCGTTGCACAGGCTGATGTTGCCCTTGCGGTAGACATCCAGCAGGCCTTCGCAGCCCAGCGTCGAATCGGGCCGGAAGGCGGTGGGATCGAGGAAGTCGTCGTCAACCCGGCGGTAGACCACGTCGACCCGGCGCGGGCCCTGCGTGGTGCGCATGTAGACGAAGTTGTCCTTGACGAACAGGTCCTGGCCCTCGACCAGCTCCACGCCCATCTGCTGCGCCAGGAAGGCATGCTCGAAGTAGGCGCTGTTGTACATGCCCGGCGTCAGCACCACCACGGTGGGCTCGTTGACCGAGGCCGGCGCCACCTCGCGCAGCGTCTCGAGCAGCAGGTCGGGGTAATGCGCCACCGGCGCCACCCGGTGCTGGGCGAACAGCTCGGGGAACAGCCGCATCATCATCTTGCGGTTCTCGAGCATGTAGCTCACGCCGCTGGGCACGCGCAGGTTGTCTTCCAGCACGTAGTAGGTGCCGCTGCCGTCGGGCTGGGCGGCGCGCACGATGTCGATGCCCGAGATGTGCGAGTAGATCTGGCCCGGCAGGTCCACGCCCATCATCTCGGGGCGGAACTGCGTGTTGTTGAGCACCTGCTCGGCCGGCACCACGCCGGCCTTCAGGATCTCCTGCCCGTGATAGACGTCGTGCAGGAAGCGGTTGAGCGCCGTCACCCGCTGCGTCAGCCCCTGCTGCATGCGGGCCCATTCGTCGCTGGGGATGATGCGCGGGATGACGTCGAACGGGATCAGGCGCTCGGTGCCGGCGCCGTCCTCGTCCTTGGCGCCGTAGACGGCGAAGGTGATGCCGACGCGGCGGAAGATCATCTCCGCCTCGTCGCGGCGGGCGGCCATCACCGCGGGCGGTTGCTCTTGCAGCCAGCGGTCGAAGCCGCTGTAGTGCGGGCGCACCTGGCCCACACCGGCTTGCATCTCGTCGAAGGAAGGTTTCATGGTTGAGGGGCTCCTGGCCCTTGCTGGTTAGCAACATTCGCACCACCCACGGGCGGCGACCAGTGCCAGTAGCGTCGGCGCACGTCACGGGTGCAGGCCGCCACCCCATCGTGCCATAGCCATGCACCACATTGGTCACTGCGCACCACTTCGATGCCTCGATCGGCATAACGTGCGATCACATCCGGCGCCGGATGGCCAAAGCGGCTGCGGTAGCCGGCCTGCACGATGGCGGTGCGCGGCCGCACCGCATCGAGGAAGGCCTCGGTCGACGAGGTGCGGCTGCCGTGGTGGGGCACCAGCAGCACGCTGCTGGCCAGTGCCGCGGCGCCGCGGCGCAGCAGCGCGGCCTCCTGCGGCGCCTCGATGTCGCCGGTGATCAGCACGCTGCGGCCCGATGCGTCGGCCACGCGCAGCACGCAGCTCACGGCATTGGGCTTGCGCGCGGCGGCCACCTCGTCGTCGGTGGGATGCAGCACGTCGAAACGCACACCGTCCCAAGCCCAATGCTGCCCGGCACGGCAAGGCGTGTGCGGCACGCCGCCAGCCAGCAGCGCATGGCCGGGCTCCAGCGAGCTGGTGATC
>JAURXG010000381.1 GCA_030654555.1 Aquabacterium sp. | reverse complement strand
CTGTACCGCGCCGACATCCTGGCCCGTGCCGGCGTGGCCGAGGCCGACCTCACCCGCAGCTGGGACAGCTACATCGCCGCCGGCCTGCGCATCAAGGCCGCCACCGGCGCCTACCTGGTCGCCCATGTGCAGCAGATCAAGGACATCGCGCTGCGCGACGGCATCCGCCCCGGCGACGGGCTGTACTTCGACGCCGACTCCAACGTGCTGGTCACCCAGCCGCGCTTCGTGCGCGCCTTCGAGCTGGCACGCCAGGTGCGCCGGCACAAGCTCGACGCCAAGGTGGCGGCCTGGTCCAACGAGTGGGCCGAGGGCTTCAAGCGCGGCACGCTGGCCACCGAGCTGTCGGGCGCCTGGCTGGTGGGCCAGCTCAACAACTGGATCGCGCCGGCCACCGCCGGGCTGTGGCGCGCGGCGCAGTTCCCCGAGGGCGCATTCGCCGGCTACGGTGGCGCCTTCTATGCGATGCCGCGCCGCGCCGACCCCGCGCGCAAGGCGCTGGCCTGGGACTTCATCCAGCTGATGACGCTGGACCGCGAGCTGCAGTTCGCCGCGTTCAAGTCGCAGGACGCCTTCCCGGCACTGCTGGAGACGCACGACGACCCGTTCTTCGAGCAGCCGCTGCCCTTCCTGGGTGGGCAGAAGGCGCGGCTGCTGTGGCGCGAGGCCTCGCGCCGCATCGTCGCCACGCGGGTGCACAAGCAGAACAACTTTGCCGACGAGGTGGTGGGCACCGAACTCGACAACGTGCTCGACCGCGGCAAGCCGATCCCGCAGGCGCTGGCCGATGCGCAGCGGCTGCTGACGCGGCGGGCCAGGCGATGAACTTCAAGAAGCGACTGATCCCTGCGCTGTCGCCGCGCTGGGCGCCGTATGTCTTCATCAGCCCCTTCCTGGTGCTGTTCGCGGTATTCGGCGTGTTCCCGCTGGGCTTCTCGCTCTACCTGGCCTTCCAGTCGTGGGAGCCCACCAGCGGGCTGGCGGCGATGCAGTTCGTCGGCTTCGACAACTTCGCCTTCGCGCTGGGCGACGAATGGTTCTGGAAGTCGCTGAAGAACACCGGCTGGCTGGCGCTGGCCTCGGGCGTGCCGCAGCACCTGGTGGCGATCCCGCTGGCGGTGTTCATCCACGGTGCGTTCAAGCGGCTGCGCGACGGCGTGGTCGGCGCCTACTTCCTGCCCTACATCACCTCGACGGTGGCAATCGCGATCATGTTCAGCTCGCTGTTCTCCACCGATTTCGGACTGGTCAACCAGGCCATCGGCGCGGTGTTCGGCGGTGAGCGCATCGACTGGCTGGGCCAGCCGCAGTGGATCAAGCCGGCCATCGCGCTGATCGTGTTCTGGCGCTACCTGGGCTTCAACGTGGTGCTCTACCTGGCCGCGCTGCAGACCATCCCGAAAGACCTGTACGAGGCCGCCAGGATCGACGGCGCCAGCCGGCTGCAGCAGTTCTTCTACATCACGCTGCCCAGCCTCCGGCCGATGGTCTATTTCGGCGTCACGCTCAGCGTGATCGGCGGGCTGCAGCTGTTCGAGGAGCCCTTCATCCTGACCGGCGGGCGCGGCGGGTCCGATCAATCGGGCATGACCTCGGCGGTCTACCTCTACCGCATGGCCTTCGACTTCAACGACTTCGGCGGTGCGAGTGCCATGTCGTGGCTGCTGTTCGTCGTGGTGGTGCTGCTTACCTGGCTGACCAACCGGGCGTTCAAGCCGCGTGGTGGAGCAGCGGCATGACCGGCGGCCGCCTCTCCCGCGGGGCCGCCTACGCCCTCGTCGGCGTGGGCGCACTGACCATGCTGGCGCCGTTCTACTTCATGTTCGTTTTCGCCACGCACAGCCGCACCGAGATCTTCAACCTGCCGCCGCCGCTGTGGTTCGGCAGCGCGCTGGGCGACAACCTGCAGATCCTGTTCACCCGGCTGCCGTTCTGGCGCAACCTGGGCTGGAGCCTGTACGTGGCGCTGGCCTCCACCGCGCTGACGCTGCTGTTCTGCTCGATGGCGGGCTACGCCTTCGCGATGTTCCAGTTCCGCTTCAAGAACGCCCTGTTCGCGCTGGTGATGGGCACCATGCTGTTGCCGTCGTTCATGAGCATGATCCCCAGCTTCATGATCATGGACGCGCTGGGCTGGATCGACCAGCACCGCGCGCTCTACATCCCCGGTGCGGCCAGCGCCTTCGGCATCTTCCTGATGCGCCAGTTCGCATCCACCGCCGTGCCCCGCGAGCTGCTCGAGGCCGCGCGCATGGACGGCTGCGGCGAGTTCGGCATCTACTGGCGCATCGTGCTGCCGCTGATGAAGCCGGCGTTGGGCACGCTGGGGCTGATCACCTTCATCAG
>JAURXG010000371.1 GCA_030654555.1 Aquabacterium sp. | reverse complement strand
GATCACGCCCCACTCGGGGTTGAGCATGAAGCGCACCGACAGGATGGTCGGGATCGACGGCACCGCCCAAGGCAAGATGAAGATGGCCGAGAGGATGCGGATCCACCAGCGGCCCTGCACGAAGAAGCCCGACAGGCCCAGCGCGACCACCATCTTCACGTTGATCGCCACCACCAGGAAGATCACCGTGTTGATGGCGGTGCGGAAGAAGATCGGGTCGTCGAAGAGCTGGACGTAGCTCTGGGGATGGCGGGCCAGCCACAGGCCGTAGCCCACCGGATACACCACGAAGACCACGAACACCAGCAGGTAGGGCAGCACCAGCAGACGCCCCCACAGCTCCCATTGCGTGAGCGGTTTGCGGGGGGCGGCAGGGGGTGTTGCGGCGAGGGCAGCTTGGCTCATGGCAACGCTTCAGGCAGAACCCGGCGGGTGGCCCGGCCCCGGGGCGGGGCCGGCCGGGCCGGGTGTTCGAGGGCGGGGGAAGGCCGGGCGGGCCAGGGGGTCGAGGCTGCATTGCCGCCCGGCAGGGGGCATCAGCTGCCGGCGACGACCTTGATGCGGGCGATCATCTCGTCCACGGCCTTGTCGACCGGCACCTTCTCGTTGAGCACCCGGTTCATCGCCTTGCCCCACACGTTCTCGTTGTTGAGCACCGTGAACTTGAAGTTCTTGGTGAACTCGAACGGCGTGGTGCCGGCCATGAACTGGTTGTACACGGCCAGGCGGTGCGGGTCACCCTTCCAGAACGCACTCTGCTGCGAGGCCTTCATCACCGGGAACCAGCGGCCGAGCGAGCCTTCGACATAGGGCTGCAGGTTGGCCTCGTCGAGCATGAAGGTCAGGAACTTCTTGCCCAGCGCCTTGTTCTTGGCATCCTTGAAGATCACGCCGGTCTTGACCGCCGCGCGGTAGGTCATCTTGGTGCCGTCGGGCTTGTTCGGGAAGCCGGCGGTGGCGATCAGCTCGGTGTACTTCTTCTTCGCGTCAGCCCGCTGCGCGTCGGTCAGCGTGCTGTTGTTCATGTCGTCGAGCCACTTCGCGGCGATCGAGATGGTCGCGTTGTGCGTCATCACGATGGTCTTGTTGTGGAAGGCGACGTTGTTGTCCGGGTCCTTCCAGCTGGTCGACGAGGGCGGCGTGCAGCCCTTGCTGTAGACCGCGGTGTAGTCGGTCATCGCGTTGATCAGCGCCGCGCGCACCGACGGGTCGTCGACCAGCAGCTTGCCCGAATCGTTGACCAGCTTGACGTTGTAGGCGTCCATGAAGGTCAGGAACGAGAAGAAGGTGTCGGTCGAATCCACGCCCATCGGCATGCCGATGCCGAAGCCGCGCTGGCCGCTGTTCTTGCGGTAGCCGACCTGCACCTTGTCGCACCAGAAGTTCCAGTAGTTCTTCCAGTCCGTGGGGATGTCGCTTTCCTTGAAGCCCGCTTCGGTCAGCATGTCCTTCCAGTACTGGATGTGCATGGTCTGCTGCTTGAGCGGGAAGGCGTAGTAGGCGCGCGTGCCGTTGGTGTTGTTCAGCAGGAAGGTGGTGGACAGTGCGCGCGGCTCGAACTTGGCGCGCAGCGGGTCGATCACGCTGGAGATGTCCTCGAGCTTGCCGTCGTAGGCCCACTTGGCGGTGACCTGGAAGTCGTAGGTGTCGGCATAGGCCACGTCGGGCGGGTTGCCCGAGTCGAGCGCGGCCACGGTCTTGGGGATCATGTCCTGGATCGGGTACTGCGACAGCTCGATCTTGACGCCCTTGTTCTTCTCCTCGAACTTCTTGATCGCGGCGAACAACGCGTCGTCCTCGGCCTTGTAGAAGCCCTTGACCCACCAGACGGTGAGCTTTTCCTGGGCCAGGGCGGGGCCGCCGGCCAGCAGGCCTGCGCCCACCAGGGCGGCGGTGATCCAAGTCTTGCGTAGCATCGTGGGTGTCTCCTGTGGGGGTTTGTGCAAGCAGCGACGGCAAAAAATCGCACGCTGGTCTTATCGTATGATGATTGAGCGGCGGGTCGCCTCGGACTTTCCCGTAGGGGCCCGGGCCCTCGAGACGGCGGCGTGGCGCGACTTGCAGGCGCTCAAACGCAACAACCGCCACGCGGGCGGTTGACTGTGCGGGCGGGCGTCGCGGCTGTGCCGCGCGCCCCTCAGGTGCGGCGTCGTGCGGACAGCAGCCCGACGGCGCCCAGGCCGGCGAGCAGCAGCACCCAGGTGCCGGGTTCGGGCACTGCGGGCATGGCGCTGTAGCTGTAGGTCACGGTCAGCCGGCCCGACACCACGGTGTCGACGTCGACGACGAAGTTGTCCGAAGTGCCGCCCGACAGCGCCCAGGCGTTGGCCGTGCCGGCCAAGGTGCCGGCGCCGGTGAAGGTCGACAGCAGCGTGGCTCCGGTGAACGATCGGCTGGCGCTGGCTTGGCGCGTGTCGGCGAAGTCCACCACCGACAGCGCGGGCACGGTGATCGGCGACGACAAGCTGCTCGACAGCACGAGCGGACCCACACCCGGCAACGCCGGCAGGTCGAGCGACAGGAAGGCGCTGTGGCTGACCACGGTGGTGCTGGCCGCACCGGGGTGGAGGTTCTCGACGCTGCCGCTGAAGCCCATCGTGCCCTCGAGCAGCAGCGTCACGCTGTCGAGCTGCATGCTCGGCAGGTTGAAGCGGTCGAACTGCAGCGTGCGGCTGTCCCAGTCGGTGATGGCTTCGGCCAGCTCGTAACGCTGGCTGGTGGTGGTGGCCTGGGCGCTGCCCAGGGCGCAGGCGAGCAGGGCGGCGAAGGTGGCGATGCGGGTCGTGTTCATGAGGTGGCGGTGTCCGGTGGCGGCGATGTTCGAGGCGGCGGGGCGTGCGTTCAGCGACGGCGGCGAACCAGTCCCAGACCGGCCAGGGCGAGGCCGGTCAGGAGCAGCGTGGTGGGTTCGGGCACGGTCTGGCCGGCGCGCTGCGTCGGTGCCTCGTAGTCGTAGCGCAGCGTCAGCGACGCACCGGCTTGTGTCGACGAGCCGTACTTGGCATTGCCGGTGGTGTTGATCACCGACTGGCTGCTGGCGTTGATCAGCACCTGGAACTGACCCGGGCCTTCGAACGCGGACAGGTTGCCGGCCGCCACGCTGCGCTGCCGGTCCTGCGACAGCAGCAGGTCGTAGCCCGAGGCGCCGGCGTAGTCCTTCACGCCGTCGAAGGCGCCGACACCGGTGCGCCGGCTGTCGTCGAAGTCCAGCGTCACGTCGCCCGAGGGCAGCGAGAAGACCAGCGCGCCGTCCAGCACGTTGATGAACTGGGCGCCTTGGCGTCCCTTGTTCTCGCCGAAGAAGCGGGTGACCAGATCACCGTCGAGCAGGAAGCTCACGCCGGTGAGCACGCCGGCGGTGGGGTTGAAGCGGTCGAACGACAGGCTCTGGGTCCAGGGCGTCTGGCTCACCGTGACGGTGGCCGACTGCTCGATCAAACCGGCCTGCGCGCTGCCAGCGGCGATCAGGGCGGCGGCCAGTGCGGCCAGGGTCTTCTTCATGCGGGGTGCTTTCAGGCTGCGGTTGCAGTGACCGCGGAAGGGCGGCCACCAGGCTTGATGTCAAACCAAGCGAGGACCGTGCCAGCACGAAATTGCCTGAAAAAACCTTATGAATCAAATACTTGCGGAGATTTCTTTCAATGCTGCAGTGCGGTGTAAAAGCAGCCGATGTGATTTACTGCACGCATCGAATTCGATCGTGCAATAGATCACATCTAAATGACGGCGCGGGCGCCGCCGCCTGTCAAGTTTCTCGACAAGCGCGCGGCCGAGGCGTCAGCGGCACTCGGGCACGGGCGTGCGCGGCGCCTGGCCGTGCAGCAGGCGCTGCAGGTTGTCGAAGGCCAGGTCGGCCATGGCCTGCCGGGTCTGGCGGGTGGCGCTGCCGATGTGCGGGCTCAACACCACCTGTGGCAGCGCGCGCAGGCGCTCGGGCACCTGGGGTTCGTTCTCGAACACGTCGAGACCGGCGCCGGCGATCACGCCTTGCTCCAGCGCCTCGATCAGCGCAGCCTCGTCGACCACCGAGCCGCGCGCCACGTTCACCAGGATGCCCTTCTGCGGCGAGCTGCTGCCCAGCGCGGCCAGCACCCGGGCATCGATCAGCTTGCGCGTGCCGGCGCCGCCTGGGGTGATGACGACCAGGAAGTCGCTGACCGCTGCCAGGGCCTCGGCGTTGGGCTGGTAGGCGAAGGGCAGCGCGGTCTTGGCACTGCGCGCGGTGTAGGCGATGGACATGCCGAAGCCCAGCGCGCGTTGGGCGATGGCCTGGCCGATGCGGCCCATGCCGACGATGCCCAGCCGCGCGCCCGACATCTTGCGCGCCAGCGGCATCGGGCCCTTGGGCCAGTCGCCCGCGCGCACCAGCCGGTCGGCCGCCGGCAGCTGGCGCGCGGCGCAGAGCATCAGGCCGATGGCCAGGTCGGCCACGTCGTCGTTGAGCACGTCGGGCGTGTGCGTCACCACCACGCCGCGGGCCTTGGCCGCGGCCACGTCGACGCCGTCGTAGCCCACGCCCATCACGGCGATCACCTGCAGTGCCGGCAGCTGCGCAATCAGCTCGGCGCTGACCTTGGACTCCCCGCTGGCCCAGATGCCGCGGATGCGCGGCGCCACCGCCGCCAGCGTGGCGGCATCGTTGGCGTGCACGTTGAAGTGCTCAGCCAGCCGGGGCGCGATCAGTGCCATCGGCGTGGCCACGGCCAGGATGTCGGGCCGGTCGCCCGGCGGGTTGGCGGCCGAGGCGGGCGCTGCATGGGAAATGGTCACCGGGAGGTCCTTTCTGGGGGCGGCCGCGGGCGCGGCCTTGAGGGTTTTGCCGAAGCTGAGAGGTCCGTCGGCGGCTCAATCGTCATACCATAATATGCGCAGCCCCCTCCTCGAGCCCACCCGGGAAAGCCAGCACACCATGAGCACCACGCCCAAGAAGAAGCCCGAAGATTTGCGCAGCCAGCAGTGGTTCGGCCGCCAGGACCGCGACGGTTTTGCCTACCGCAGCTGGGTCAAGGGCAAGGGCGTGCCGCACGACCAGTTCGACGGCCGGCCGGTGATCGGCATCTGCAACACCTTCAGCGAGCTGACGCCCTGCAACAGCCATTTCCGCACGCTGGCCGAGCAGGTGAAGATCGGCGTCTACGAGGCCGGCGGCTTTCCGCTGGAGTTCCCGGTGATGTCGCTCGGCGAGACCCTGCTG
>JAURXG010000361.1 GCA_030654555.1 Aquabacterium sp. | reverse complement strand
ATGTAGCGGAACAGCTCGCCCACCCGGCGGCTCAGCAGCACGGCGATGCCGATCGCGCCTTCGGGGTACTGGCGCAGCACCTGCACGAAGGCGTCGCGCTCGACCTGCAGCGTGGTGGCGGGGCCCTGGGCCTGCACCGACACCGGCGACGGCATGCCGGCCAGCACATCGGCCAGTCCCAGGATCTCGCCCTCGTCGAGCCAGCGCATCAGCGTGCTGCGGCCGTCGGGCGAGCCCAGCGTGACCGACAGCCTGCCCTGCAGCGCCACCACGATGGCATGGCTTTGCGCGCCCTGGCGCACCACCATCTGGCCCCGTCGCCAGGGCCGGCGGCTGCCCACACGCAGCAACTCGGCCGCCACCTCGGGCGGCAGGTCCTGCAGGCGCTCACGATACGAGCCGGTGCCGGCCGCCGGGTTGTCGGGCGCGCCAACGGCAGGCAGGGCGTCGGTGGGGGGAGGGATAGCGATCATCAGGTTTGACCCAAGATTGTCACCTAGGTGGAGATTGCCGCCGCTGCCGCTGTCTACGATCGCGCCACTGAAGCCCCGGGTGACTCCATTGACCGCAGCGCGCTTTGCCGGAACGATCGGCCGCACGATCGCCGAATCCACCCCCTGGTGGCCGCCGCGCCCCGATGCGGCGGCGAAGCCGCCGAACGTGCTGGTGGTGCTGTTCGACGACGTCGGCTTCTCCGATCTGGGCTGCTACGGCTCGACCATCCGCACGCCGGCCATCGATGCACTGGCCGCGCGCGGCGTGCGGCTCACCGGTTTCCACACCACGGCGATGTGCTCGACCACGCGCGCGGCGCTGATGAGCGGCTGCAACCACCACCAGGTGGGCATGGGCTGCCTGGCCAACTTCGACAGCGGCTACCCCGGCTACCGCGGCAAGATCGCGCCCGAGGCGGCCACGCTGGCCGAGATGCTGCGTCCGCACGGCTATGTCAACTACATGCTGGGCAAGTGGCACGTCACGCCGCTGAGCGAGACCGGCCCGACCGGCCCTTTCGACGGCTGGCCGCTGGGCCGGGGCTACGACCGCTTCTACGGCTTCATGGACGCCGAGACCGACCAGTACGCGCCCGAGCTGGTGCGCGACAACACCCCGATCCCCACGCCCGGCAGCTTCGAATCGGGCTACCACCTCAGCGCCGACCTGGTCGACCAATCGATTCGCTACCTCTGCGACCACGAGGCCGATCAGCCCGGCAAGCCCTGGCACCTGTGGCTGGCGCTGGGCGCCTGCCATGCGCCGCACCAGGCGCCCGACGCGCTGATCCGCGGCTACGACGCCGAGTTCGGCCACGGCTGGGACGAGGAACGCCAGCGCCGGCTGGCGCGCCAGCTCGAACTGGGCATCGTGCCGCCCGGCACCACGCTGCCGCCGCGCAACGACGGCGTGAAGCCCTGGGACGCGCACGACGAGCCGCTGCGCGCGCTGATGACCCGGCTGCAATCGGCCTATGCGGCGATGCTGGACCATGCCGACCAGCAGATCAACCGGCTGGTGGCCCACCTGGCGGCCAGCGGCCAGCTCGACGACACGATCATCCTGGTGCTGTCGGACAACGGCGCCAGCCAGGAGGGTGGGCCGTTGGGCTTCGTCAACGCGATGGGGCCCTACAACCAGCTGCCCGAGCCACCGCCCAAGAAGATCGCGCGCATCGATGACATCGGCGGACCCGACACGCATTCGAACCTTCCCTGGGGCTGGGCCATGGCGGCCAACACGCCGCTCAAGCGCTACAAGCAGAACACCCATGGCGGCGGCATCCGCGATCCGCTGGTCATCAGCTGGCCGAAAGGGCTGCCCGCGCGCGGCGAGCTGCGCCACGGTTTTCGCCACGCCACCGACGTGGTGCCCACGCTGCTGGATTTGATCGGCATCACGCCGCCGCGCCAGCTCAAGGGGCTGGACTGCCTGCCGCTGGCGGGCGAGAGCTTTGCCGCCGATCTGCGCAAAGCCGGTGCGCCGGCGCGCAGCCAAGCGCAGTACTTCGAGATGTTCGGCCACCGTGGCCTCTGGCACGCGGGCTGGAAGGCGGTGGCCTTTCACCCGCCGGGCCAGCCCTTCGACGCCGATCGCTGGGAGCTGTACCACCTGGACCAGGATTTCGCCGAGCAGCACGACCTGGCCGCGGACCAGCCCGAGCGGCTGCGGCAACTGCAGGCGCTGTGGTGGCAGGAGGCCGAGCGCTGCCAGGTGCTGCCGCTGGACGACCGCTTCGCCGCCCGCTTTGCCGAGAACGGCCGGCGTGTGCAGGGCGAACGCACCCGCTTCGTGATGCATGCCGGCATGGGCCACCTGCCCACCGACGTGGCGCCCGACGTGCGTGGCCGCGGCTACCGCATCGACGCCGAGGTGACGCTGGGCGAGGCGCCCGCGCAGGGCGTGCTGATCGCGCATGGGGATGCCACCTCGGGCTACAGCCTGTACCTGCAGGACGGCCACCTGGTGCACGACCTCAACATCGGTGGTCTGCACCAGCTGGTCCGCTCCGACCGGCCGGTGCCGGCGGGCCACCACATGCTGTCGCTGCGCATGGACCAGGGGCCGCTGGTGAGCTTCCAGCCACCGGTGGGCGCGCCGCTGATGGTGCCGTCGTACCGGCGCGCCACGCTGCTGATCGACGGCCAGCGCGTGGGCACGCTGGACAGCCCCTACGGCTTCAACATGCTGGTGTCGTGGTCGGGGCTGGACATCGGCCTGGACCGCGGCTCGCCGGTGTCGCACTACGACGCGCCTTTCGTCTTCACCGGCCGGCTGCGGCGGGTGACGGTGACGCTGGACCCGGTGGCCCACCTCGACGGCGAGGCGCTGGCGCAGGTGGAGATGGCGCGCCAATAGGACCTCAGCGCCTGGCGCCGTTGCCGCACGCTCACATGCCTTGCAAGGAAGTACCGAGATGACCTCCCCGATTCGCCAGAGCCAGCCCAGCGGCCCCCCCGGCGCGCTGCCCGCCACCGAGGCCACCCGCGCCTGCCAGCATGCCGCGCGGCGTTGGCTGCCGCTGGCCGACCAGCAGAGCTTCGACGATGCGCGGCGCGGCTTCATCGCCGACCTGCCGCCCGGCGCCATCACCCGCGCCAACGGCGCCACGGTGTGGAACCTGGCGGCCTACGGCTTCCTGGCCAACGAGGAGCCGCCCGACACGGTGCACCCCGGGCTGTGGCGCCATGCGCGGGTGAACATGATCACCGGGCTGTTCAAGGTGACCGAGCGGCTGTACCAGGTGCGTGGTTTCGACATCTCGAACATGACCATCATCGAGGGCGACACCGGGCTGATCCTGATCGACCCGCTGGTCAGCACCGAGGTGGCGCGCGCCGCGCTGGCGCTGTACCGAGAGCACCGCCCCGACCAGGCGCACAAGCCGGTGGTGGCGGTGGTGTATTCGCACAGCCATTCCGACCACTTCGGCGGCGTGCGCGGCGTCATCGACGAGGCTGACGTGTTGGCCGGCCGGGTACAGGTGATCGCGCCCAAGGCCTTCATGGAAGAGGCGGTCGGCGAGAACGTGATGGCCGGCAATGCGATGGTGCGGCGCGCGCTGTTCCAGTTCGGCCCGCTGCTGCCCAAGGGCGAGCGTGGTCAGGTGGATGCCGGCCTGGGCAAGACCACCTCGATGGGCTCGATGACGCTGATTGCGCCCACGTTGGTGATCGAGCAGCCGGTGGAGCGCCATGTCATCGACGGCATCGAGTGCGTCTTCGAGCTGACGCCGGGCGCCGAGGCGCCGTCGGAGCTGATCATCCACCACCCCGGGCTGCGGGTGCTGAACATGACCGAGATCAGCAGCCACAACTTCCACAACCTGCTGCCGCTGCGGGGCGCGCTGGCGCGTGATTCGCTGGCCTGGTCGCGCTACCTCGACGGTGCGCTGCAGCGCTACGGCGCCGATGCCGACGTGCTGATCGCCCAGCACCACTGGCCGGTGTGGGGCGGCGAGGCCATCGACGGCTTCCTGCGGCGCCAGCGCGACCTGTACAAGTTCGTGCACGACCAGACCGTGCGGCTGATGAACCACGGCCACCTGGCCGGCGAGATCGCCGAGCGGCTGCAGCTGCCGGCCAGCCTGCAGCGCGACTGGTCGTGCCACGGCTTCTACGGCACGGTGCGGCACAACGTGAAAGCCATCGTGCAGCGCTACATCGGCTGGTACGACGGCAACCCGGCGCACCTGGATGCACTGCCGCCGGTCGAGGCGGCGCGCAAGGCGATCGAGTACATGGGCGGCGCCGAGGCGGTGCTGCAGCGCGCGCAGGGCGACTTCGAGCGTGGCGAGTACCGCTGGGTGGCGCAGGTCTGCGCCCAGCTGGCGCACGCCGGCAGCGCGGGCGACGCCCACACGCTGGCCGCCTGCACGCTGGGCGCCCAGGCGCTGGAGCAACTGGGCTACCAGGCCGAATCGGCCACCTGGCGCAACGCCTACCTGCAGGCCGCGATGGAGCTGCGCCACGGCGTGCCCCAGCTGCCCAACGCGCCGATGGCCAGCGGCGACATCGTGCGCGCGATGCCGATCGGCCTGTTCTTCGACTATCTTGCGATGCGCGTGGACGGTGCCCGCGCCGACGGCCTGCGGCTGCGGCTGAACTGGCACTTCAGCGACACCGGTGAGCGCGCGCTGCTGAACCTGGAGAACAGCGCGCTGACGCATCGCCTGGGCGTGGCCGACGACCGCGCCGATGCCACGGTGACGCTGGCGCGCAGCACACTCGACGAGATCGTGCTGCAGCGCCTGAGCTTCGCCGATGCGCTGCAGGCCGGGCGCATCGCGGTGGACGGCTCGGTCGCCGCGCTGCAGTCGCTGCTGGGCACGCTCGACCAGTTCAACC
>JAURXG010000359.1 GCA_030654555.1 Aquabacterium sp. | reverse complement strand
GTGTAGCGGCCCAGCCAGAATAGGTTCTCCGCGGCGCGGCTGGTGACCACCCGGTGCCAGCCGCCCAGCTCGGCGGCCGTCAGCGGCTTGGGCAGCATCGAGGCCTCGTCGACCGCGCCGCGGGTCATCACCCAGGTGTCGACGCTGGCGCTGCCGTGCTGCATGCTCAGCCACGGGTCGGGGGTATTGCCGGGCTGGTCGGGGTGGCTGCCGTTGCGGCCGGCCACGCGCGTCAGCGCGCCGGGCAGCACGCGCCAGCCACCTTCGCCATCGGCCAGCGCAAACACCCGCAGCACCGCCGCGCTGGGTTGCAGCCGGCCGGTGCGGCCACCCTGGTCGGCGCTGCCGGCCACCCACACCGGGGTCTCGCTGGGGCGCACGCGGGCCTGCAAGGTGTAGGCAGCGGGGTTCTGGTCGATGCGCGCGGCCAGCGCGTTGCGCTCGGCCTCGCTCAGCAGCGCGGCCACCTTGGGGCCGAAGCCGCTGTCGGGAAAGGTGGGCGCCACGACGAACTGCGCCAGCTGCGCGCGCTGCGATCGCCACACCGCGGCCTCGCCGCACCACCAGCTGGTGGACGCCGGCAGCAGCAGGTCCTCGCCCAGCAGCCGCTCGGCCACGCCGGGCCAGAAGGCCGACAGGCCGGGGCTTTCCAGCACGCCGGCGCCGGGCGCATTGGCCATCACCACCTCGCCCGCGCGCAGCGCCTGCAGCAGGCCGGGCACGCCCAGCTGCGAATCGGGGCGCAGTTCCAGCGGATCGAGAAACTCGTCGTCGACCCGGCGCAGCAGCACGTGCACCTGCTCCAGGCCCTGCAGCGTCTTCAGGTAGAGCTTCTGGCCGCGCACCGTCAGGTCGTTGCCTTCGACCAGCGTCAGGCCCAGGTAGCGCGCCAGGAACACCTGCTCGAAGTAGGTTTCGTTCAGCGGCCCGGGCGTCAGCAGCACGATGCGGCTGCGCTCGCCGGCCGGGCTGGCGCGCATCAGGCCGTCGAGCAGGCCGCGGAAGGTGGAAGCGAGCCGCTGCACCCGCAGATCAGCGAACTGGTCGTGGAACTGCGGCGCGATGATCAGCCGGTTCTCGAGCAGGTAGCCCAGGCCCGACGGCGCCTGCAGCCGCTGGGCCAGCACGCAGAACCGGCCCTCGGGCGTGCGCGCCAGGTCGAAGGCGGCCACATGCAGGCCCTGGCCCTGGCCATGCGCACCGGCCGGCCACAGGCCGTGCGCCGGCCGCAGGTACTGCGGGTGGGCGAAGATCAGCGAGGCCGGCAGCAGCGCGTCGCGCAGCAGGGTCTGCGGGCCGTAGATGTCGGCCAGCGTGGCCGACATCAGCCGCGCGCGCTGCAGCACGCCTTGCTCGATCGCCGCCCATTCCTGGGGCTGCACGATGAAGGGCAGCAGCTCCAGCGGCCAGGCGCGGGCGGTGTCGCTGCCCTCGGCATAGACGTTGTAAGTGGCGCCGTCCTCGCGCACCCGGTGCTGCACGCGCAGCGCGCGGGCGGCCAGGTCGCCCCAGCCGGCCGTGCCCAGGGTGTTGAAGAACTGCCGCCAATGCGGTGCCGGCAGTGGGGTGGGCGATGGCGATGCGAGCGATGGCGTGGCGCCGGCGCGCCATTCGTCGAAATGGCCAGGCGTGCCGCGCCTCGTGACCGACGCCACCAGGGCGGCGGCATCGGGCAGGTCGTCGTCGGCCAGCAGGCTGCTTTGCATGCCGGCATCATGCCCTGCCGCGGGCGGCGCTTTGCTCGGGCCCATCCCGCTGACCGGCAGGCTGCGGTAGGTTCAGGCGGTCCGCAGGTCCAGCGTGAACGGGAACTCCAGGCTGCGCCGGGGCTTGCCCACCACCATCTTGCCAGGCGTGTGGCCGATGGTGAAGAAGCGCGCCAGCCGCCGGCTCTCGGCCTCGAAGGCGTTGATCGGGAAGCTCTCGTAGCTGAGCCCGCCCGGGTGCGCCACGTGGTACTGGCAGCCACCCAGGCTGCGCTGCATCCACTGGTCGACCAGGTCGAAGGTCAGCGGCGCGTCGATGCCGATGCTGGGGTGCAGCGCGCTGGGCGGCAGCCAGGCGCGGTAGCGCACGCCGGCGACGAACTCGCCGGTGCGCCCGGTGGGCTGCAGCGGCACCGGCACGCCATTGCAGGTGACGACGTGGCGCGGGTTGATCAGGCCGGAGACCTTGACCTCGATGCGCTCGACCGACGAATCGACGTAGCGCACCGTGCCGGCCGACGAGCCCTCCTCGCCCATCACATGCCAGGGCTCGAGTGCGCTGCGCAGCTGCAGGTGCACGCCCTCGGCCGTCAGCTCGCCCACCTTGGGGAAGCGGAACTCGAAGTGCGGCGCAAACCAGGCCGCCTGGAAGCCATGGCCGGCCTCGGCCATCTCGGTCATCACATGCTCGAAGTCCTGCCACACGAAGGTGGGCAGCAGGAAGCGGTCGTGCAGCTCGGTGCCCCAGCGCACCAGTTCCTGGCGGTAGGGCTCGTTCCAGAAGCGCGCCACCAGCGCCCGCAGCAGCAGCTGCTGCACGATGGACATGCGCGCATGCGGCGGCATCTCGAAGGCACGCAGCTCCAGCAGGCCCAGGCGGCCCGTGGCCGAGTCGGGCGAGTACAGCTTGTCGATGCAGAACTCGCTGCGGTGGGTGTTGCCGGTGATGTCGACCAGGATGTT
The DNA here is from genome assembly GCA_030654555.1 of Aquabacterium sp. Classification (GTDB taxonomy): domain Bacteria; phylum Pseudomonadota; class Gammaproteobacteria; order Burkholderiales; family Burkholderiaceae_C; genus Pseudaquabacterium. The sequence goes on along the minus strand of JAURXG010000359.1, from coordinate 784 downwards.
GCGCAGCGTGCGGTCGACCAGCCAGGGCGGCATCTGCTGGCCGTAGACCTGCTTGTTCTTCTCGATCTCGCCGAGCGCGATCTCCAGCTCGTAGAGCTGGTCGTTGCGGGCCTCGTCGACCCGCGGCGCCTGGCTGGTGGGGCCGATGAACAGGCCGGAGAACAGGTAGCTGAGGCTGGGGTGGTTGTGCCAGTAGGCCAGCAGGCTGCCCAGCACGTCGGGGCGGCGCAGGAAGGGGCTGTCGGCCGGGCGGGCCCCGCCCATCACGTAGTGGTTGCCGCCGCCGGTGCCGGTGTGGCGGCCGTCGAGCATGAACTTCTCGGTCGACAGGCGCGACAGCCAGGCCGCGTCGTAGAGGAATTCGGTGTGCTCGACCAGCTCGGTCCAGTTGCTGGCAGGGTGAATGTTGACCTCGATGACACCGGGGTCGGGCGTGACGGCCAGCACCTTCAGGCGCGGGTCGCGCGGCGGCGGATAGCCTTCCAGCACCACGGTGACGCCCTGCGCCGCGGCGGTGGCCTCGACCGCGGCCAGCAGTTCCAGGTAGTCCTCCAGCTGCTTGAGCGGCGGCATGAACACGTACAGCACGCCGCTGGGCTCGCCCAGCTTCTCGGCCTTGGGGCCGTTGGCGCGGCGCGGGTCGCGCCCCTCGCCCACCAGCGCGGTGCGGGTGATCCAGCCTGCCGACTCGCCGCGCGCCGGAGTGCGGGCCGCGTCCTGCGCCACCACAGCGCCGGCCGCCGTTGCCACCACACCGCCGGCCGCCGCCACGGGCGGCGCGCTG
>JAURXG010000358.1 GCA_030654555.1 Aquabacterium sp. | reverse complement strand
AGCTGGCGGTCGGCGATGTAGCGGTGCGACAGGGTGGCCGCGGCGACGATCGCCGGGTCGGTGATCTCGACGCCGTGGTGCACGGCGTAGCGCTCCTTGAGGCCGCGCAGGATCGCGATCGTGTCCTCGACCGACGGCTCGCCGACCAGCACCTTCTGGAAACGGCGCTCGAGCGCGGCGTCCTTCTCGATGTACTTGCGGTACTCGTCGAGCGTGGTCGCGCCGATGCAGTGCAGCTCGCCGCGGGCCAGCGCGGGCTTGAGCATGTTGCCGGCGTCCATCGAGCCCTCGGCCTTGCCGGCGCCCACCATGGTGTGCAGCTCGTCGATGAACAGGATCACCTGGCCTTCCTGCTTGGACAGGTCGCTGAGCACGGCCTTGAGCCGCTCCTCGAACTCGCCGCGGAACTTGGCGCCGGCGATCAGCGCGCCCATGTCCAGCGACAGCACGCGGCGGTTGCGCAGGCCCTCGGGCACTTCGCCGTTGATGATCCGCTGTGCCAAACCTTCGACGATCGCGGTCTTGCCGACGCCGGGTTCGCCGATCAGCACCGGGTTGTTCTTGGTGCGCCGCTGCAGCACCTGGATGGTGCGGCGGATTTCCTCGTCGCGGCCGATCACCGGGTCGAGCTTGTTGGCTTCGGCGCGCGCGGTGAGGTCGATGCAGTATTTCTCCAGCGCCTGGCGGTTTTCCTCGGCGTTGGCGTCGGCGACCTTCTCGCCGCCGCGCAGTCCGTCCACGGCCTTTTCCAGCGCGGCCTTGTTGCCGCCGCTGGCCTTGAGCGCCTGCCCGGCCACGCCCTTGTCGTCGGCGCAGGCCAGCACGAACAGTTCGCTGGCGATGAAATCGTCGCCGCGCTGCTGGGCCAGCTTGTCGCACACGTTCAGCAGCCGGCCCAGGTCGTTGCCCAGGCTGACTTCGCCGGCCTGGCCCGAGACCTTGGGCAGCTTGTCGAGCGCTTCGCCCAGGCGCTGGCGCAGGGCGGCGACGTTGACGCCGGCCTGGGCCAGCATCGGGCGCGTGCTGCCGCCCTGCTGGTCAATCAGCGCCACCAGCAGGTGCGACGGTTCGATCAGGTTGTGGTCGCGGCCCACGGCCAGGGACTGGGCGTCGCCCAGGGCCTGCTGGAAGCGCGAAGTGAGCTTGTCCATCCGCATGGTCGTTCCCTCAAGGAATCGGGGCGGCGACACGCCACCCTCATGTTCCTTAACTGGCGGTCGGACGGCGCACTTTCAAGCGCAAGGACGGCGCTGGCGGGATTACAGGGCGGCCAGCGCGGCCTTGAACTCGGCGTTGCCCGGATCCCCCTTGAGCGCATTGGCGAACGAGGCGCGCGCGGCCACCTTGTCGCCGGCCTGGGCCTGCACCTGGCCCAGCCGGAACCAGGCGTGGTGCTTGGGCGGCTCGGCTGGCGCCAGGGGCAGGGCGAGATAGGTCTTGAGGGCCGACATGCCCACGTCCAGGCGCTGGCCAGACAGCGCCGACGCGCGGCCGATCTGGTACCACGCGCCGGACGCCTTCGCATCTTCCGCGGTCCAGTCGAGGTAAAGCGCGAACGCGCGGTCCCACTGCCCGGCCTCCTGCAGCGACTGGCCTGCCGCCCTGCGGTAGGCGATGTTCTCGGGGCGCGCTTCCCAGGCGGCCACGAAAGCCTTGGCCGCGGCCTCGGGCTGCTTGTCGTGCAGGGCCAGCCGGCCGCGGGCGTAGTGGCCGCGCGGCGGGTCGCGCTTGGCGAGTTCGGCGGCCTGCGCACGCGCCTTGTCCACGCTGCCACCGACGATCGCGGGCGCCTGCAGGTAGTACTCCATCAGGCTGCTGCGGGCGTCATGCAGGTTGGGGTCGAGGGCGATGGCGCGTTCGAACGCGTCACGCAGCTTGGGCGCCATGAAGCCCTGCGACAGCGTGCCCACGCGCGTGATGCGGTTGCCGTAGGCGTTGCCGAGCCAGTAGTAGGCCTGGGCGCTGTCGGGCGCGAGGTCGACGGCTTCGGCCGCGGCGTCGATGGCGTCGTCGCCC
>JAURXG010000311.1 GCA_030654555.1 Aquabacterium sp. | reverse complement strand
CATCAGCTTGCTGGCCTGCGCAAAGCCCATCACCGCGTTGAACTTGAAGCAGGGCCGACGCGGCTCGGTCACCGCCAGCGTGCAGCCGCTGGGCAGGCGCAGGCGGTCGCCGATCCACAGCCTCGATTCGTCCAGGCCGTCGATCGTCAGGTTCTCGCCCAGGAAACCATGCGGCAGCACCGCATCGGGCGCCGCGGCCTTGGCCTGCGCCCGCACCGTCTGCCAGAACGGGTAGTGCAGCACCGGGTAGGCGTAGACGGCCTTGGTCAGTCCGCCGTGCACGCTGGGGTCGGCCTGATCGTCACCGGCCAGGCCCAGCGCGCCGATGGCCACCGGGCCGTCCACCGGCTGCTTGCCGATGGCGGTGAGCACCTGACGGCCCTGGATCAGCCGCGGCAGCGCGCGGGCGGTGTTGACGCTGAGGATCTTCATCTGGCGTGGGCCCGCAAGGTGGGCCCCAGGGTTGGCCGGGCCCCGATTGTGGGTGGCAACGGCGCCAGGCTGCCGGCCGGCTGAGCGGGATCAACGACCGCGCATTAGTTCATGCGGAATTTGCATGACCCCCCAGTGCCCGGTGGTTACGGGACCATTACACTCATTTGACAATGCGCTTGCCGCTCACCCTGCGGCCCGGTTGTCCGATTGCCGCGTAACCCGCCGGTAATCGCTGGCGTCGGCTGCAGCGACCTCTTCGGCCCCGACCGCAACCCCGACTCGCCCTCATCCCCTCCTCCTCTGGCGCGGCATTGCACGAGCGCCGGCGGCTCTATCGCCGCCGAGGCTCCTGCAATCCCGTTCTTGACATCCTCGACATGATTGGAGCCTTGATGAACCAGCCCGCGATGGAAGGCCTGCGCCTGAATGTGCCTGCCTATGTGAAGCATGCCCGCCTGGTGGCATGGGTGGCCGAGATGGCCGCGCTGACCGAAGCCAGCGAGGTCTACTGGTGCGACGGCTCGCAAGCCGAGTACGACCGGCTGTGCGCCGAGCTGGTGGCCGGCGGCACCTTCAAGAAGCTGAACCCCGCGCTGCGCCCCAACAGCTTCCTGGCCTGCAGCGACCCCAGCGACGTGGCCCGGGTCGAAGACCGCACCTTCATCTGCAGCCAGCGTCAGGAAGACGCCGGCCCCACCAACAACTGGATGGCGCCGGCCGAGATGCGCGCGCTGCTGCAGACCGGCGAGAAGGCCTTGTTCAAGGGCTGCATGAAGGGCCGCACGATGTACGTCGTGCCGTTCTCGATGGGCCCGCTGGGCTCGCACATCGCCCACATCGGCGTCGAGCTGAGCGACAGCGCCTACGTGGCGGTCAACATGCGCATCATGACCCGCATGGGCCGCGCCGTGTTCGACGTGCTGGGCAGCGACGGCGCCTTCGTGCCGTGCATGCACAGCGTGGGTGCGCCGCTGCAGCCGGGCGAGAAGAGCGCCGCCTGGCCCTGCAACAAGACCAAGTACATCGTGCACGACCCCGAGACCCACGAGATCTGGTCGTACGGCTCGGGCTATGGCGGCAACGCGCTGCTGGGCAAGAAGTGCTTCGCGCTGCGCATCGCCAGCACCATGGGCCGCGACCAGGGCTGGCTGGCCGAGCACATGCTGATCCTGGGCGTCACCTCGCCGGTGGGCAAGAAGTACCACGTGGCCGCT